>CAKVJE010000147.1 GCA_934754735.1 uncultured Candidatus Melainabacteria bacterium | reverse complement strand
ATATTGTTGATGGTTTCCGTTTCAAAAAGACATCTTTTACCCTGCAAAACTCATCATATAATAAATTTTCACATTTGTCTAATTCCCTTTTCTTGCACCACTTTCAAATATGTGCTAAAATATCGCTATGGAAATAAATTATCAATTATTAATGGATACAGCAAAAGAAGCTGTAAAAAAATCTTACTCACCGTTTTCTAAATTTGCAGTAGGTGCAGGCGTTTTAACCTCAAGCGGAAAAGTATACGGGGGATGTAATATTGAAAACTCATCATTTGGTATGACTATATGCGCAGAAAGATGTGCGATATTTAAAGCTGTATCTGATGGTGAACGAGAAATTCTAGCAGTTGCAATTTATTCACCAAATGAAGATGATTGCTATCCTTGTGGTGCTTGCAGACAAGTGATGTATGAATTTCAAGGTGATACTGAAATTGAAATTATAACCGAAGAAAAAGGTAATTTGAACATAAAAAAAATGAGCGACTTCTTGCCTTATGGTTTCAAAATTCAAGGTGCTTAAAACATAAGCTATCATGTATATATTAGAACTTTTTGTAAAATGGCTTAACAAAAATAAACGGGGAGATGGGGCGAATCCTTATAATATTTATGCGGCTAAAGATGTTGCCAAAGACGAGGATGAAGCTTTGACTTGCAATCATAATTTTATGCCGGTCGATAGTACCGGTACTGTTTTAGCTTGTACAAAATGTGGGTTTGTAGTAAAAAAGAGAAATAAAAGAGGTTAATAATAACCTAAAAGGAAATCAATATATGACCAAATTTTTAGATTTTATATCATCAAAAACATTTAGAAATGTTGTTTGTTTTATTGTTTTTACATTTTTAATGACTGTAACGATATCTTCTCAAAATTATTTTTTCCAAAAAGTAATTGAAAATGGTATCAGCAAACGTGATATTGTTGCGCAAAAAGACATCAAAGTGATTGATACAAAGAAAACAGAACAGCACAAAAAAGAAGTTGCGCAGAATGTTGAGCCGATTTTGACTCAAGCAGAGGACGAGTTTATTACGACAAGTCTTTTGACTTTGCAAAACTCTGTTAAAAAGATTCGAGAAAAAAATGTTTCTGAAGATGTCAAAATGGATGAATTGAATGTTCTTTTTGATGAATCCGGCAAAAAAGGTCTGATTGATTTCTTGTTAAAAGCCAATGATGACGACTTACAATCAGTTTTCGATAAATCAAAAATTACATTAACTTCTGTCTTGAATGTTGGAATTTCTGCAAAAGATTTTGATAATAATAATGTTACGGCAATTATCAAAAGAAATTTGCCAAACAATGTTCCAAGATACCAAGGAACGTTAATTGCAGGTATTTTAAACCAAATTATTGTGCCAAATCTTGTAGTGGATGAGTTTGCAACAGAAATTGCTAAAAAGAACGCACAAAATGCGGTTAAGCCTTATGAAGTTGTCTTTAAAAAAGGTCAAAAAATCGTATTTGAGGGTGAACCTGTAACAAAACTTAAACGAGATGCTTTAAGAGCCGCAGGATATAATGTTTTGGAAGTTAATTATGGCGGAATTATCGGTTTTTATAT
>CAKVJE010000146.1 GCA_934754735.1 uncultured Candidatus Melainabacteria bacterium | reverse complement strand
CTTCAAAAACTTCTTCCATTTTCCCTCTTGAAATCAATTATATCACATTTTCTCAATAATTAATACTGTTTATGTATGAGTTAATAATTGCCAATATCATTATAAAAGCTTAAAAAACTTGAAAATGTTGCAAAATCATGCTATAATAAAATCAGAATGAATTACGAAAAACTTTTCAATGCAGAGTACACGCCTGAAGCTCTAGAACAGTTTCAAGCCCTTGACATTGGCAATCAAGATAAAATATTGAGTGCAGTAAAATCTTTTGAAATACTTGGCAAAAAGTATAAAAACATCAATGACTTGGGTGATAACTTGTTTGAAATCAAACCAAAAGGTGTAAGAGCGTATTTTCAATATGATAAAGACCGCAAAAGAATAATTATAATAGGGTTTATCACATTAAAAAAGACGCAAAAAGCGCCAAAACGTTATATAAAACAAGCAATAGCCAACATTCGTAAATATAAGGAGTTATTAAATGAACAGAATAACAAACGATGACTTAATTAATTCTCTTTCCAAAGAACGTCAAAATAAGATTAACACTGAAGTAGAACGTAATATTGCGAAATGGGGTGGCGCACGCAAAAATAGCGGACGCAAACCTATCACCGGCAAGCTTTTAAAGTTCACAAAACGAGTAACCGAAGAAGAATCAAAATTTATTGATTATGCAAGAGAGCATAATATTAACTATAATGAGTTAATGGAAGGTTAAAGTTTTTAAGATACAATTCCATTAGTTAAACGAGTACAACTCATCTCAAATCTGCTAAACTAAACATAGCGAGGAGATAAGATGAAAAAAGTTATACTATTTTTAGCTTTGTTATTAATTCCAACGGCGTTTGCAGTTGAACAAGCGAGACCAGCAAATCCAACACCGCCGATTACAGTTCCGCAAAACATCATGTTTCAGAACTGCACAAAGATTTTTGCAGTAAACAAAGAAAAACTTTTTTATCTGACTCTTGCATCACTATCCGCAAACAGATTTACAGTTGACGAAATTCAGACTACAAACGGATATATTATTTTTACAGCAAATAGAAACAAATATTTGGCGACAGTTGCAAGCGTCGACAGCGCAAATTCAATCTTAAAAATCACACCTTGCAACAATGTTTACAATTTTCCGCCCGGAATTTTGTTGAATACGTTTAAATATATTGATTTAAATTTAAATACGGAGATTAAAAGTTAGAAAGGGATAAAAGTCAAAGGAATGGTACCAATGGGAAATTGAAAGTGGAAAATGGAAAATTGTTTTAAGTATTTTTAATATCTAACAAAGTTCATTATAAAAAATAACTAATACGAACTTATTCACTTATTCACCTATTGACTTAAACAAACACAATGAAAAAACTTTTCGCATTACTAATAATAACACTATCAATTCTCGGCTTAACTGCCTGCTCTATTCATAAAGAGAACGAGCAAAAAGTCGTAACACTTTGGACGCTTCAAATGGGCGATTTTTCGGATTATATGTATAAAATAATTCGCTCATACGAACAAAACCATCCAAACATCCAAATTAAATGGGTTGATGTACCATTTTCAGAAGGCGAAAAAAGAAC
>CAKVJE010000145.1 GCA_934754735.1 uncultured Candidatus Melainabacteria bacterium | reverse complement strand
ACAGTTTGCACTTCTTGCTTAAAAGCAGGTAAAGTACAAAAAGCTGTTTAAGTTTTTTACAAAAATTTTTTAAAGAGAGCGATTTTTAATCGCTCTCTTTTTTCATATCAGTACATATAAAAAGGTGGTGTTTTTTACACCACCTTTACAATATTTATTATTTTAAATAAGTTATATTTTATCAAATCCTGTGTATTTTCTTAACACTTCAGGAATGATAATTGTGCCGTCTTCTTGTTGGAAGTTTTCTACTATCGCTGCAAAAGTTCTGCCAACAGCTAGGCCAGAACCGTTGATTGTGTGAACAAATCGGATTTGACCATCTTTAGTTCTGTATCTTGTATTGCTTCTTCTTGCTTGGAAATCTCCGTAGTTTGAACAGCTTGATATTTCTTTATAAGCATTGTAAGAAGGTAACCAAACTTCTAAGTCAAAACATTTGTTTGCACTAAAACCTATATCAGCGGAACATAAAGCAACTCTTCTGTATGGCAAGCCTAATTTTTCTAAACAAATTTCAGCGTCACGAGTTAATTTTTCGTGCTCAGCAGGACTTGATTCAGGAGTTGTTAACTTAACCATTTCAACTTTGTTAAATTGGTGAACTCGGATTAACCCTCTTGTGTCTTTGCCTGCAGAACCAGCTTCACGTCTAAAACAAGGTGTATAAGCTGTCATATATTTAGGCAAATCATCTTCGCTTAAAATTTCTCCTGAATAAATGTTAGTAACAGGAACTTCGGCAGTAGGGATTAAGTATAAATCTTCGTCAACACATTTATACATATCTTCTGCGAATTTAGGTAATTGACCTGTGCCAGTCATTGTTGCTGCGTTTGCCATAAATGGAGGTAAGATTTCTTCGTAGCCGTGTTCTTCTGTATGCAAATCTAAGAAGAATTGGATAATTGCACGTTCTAATCTTGCACCTTTGCCTCTATAAAGAGTAAATCTTGATTGAGAAATTTTTACTCCGCGTTCAAAATCAACAAGATTTTTTTCTTCGCAAATATCCCAGTGAGCTTTTGCTTCAAAATTAAATTTTGTAGGTTCACCCCAATACTTAACAGGAATATTATCATCTTCAGAAGCTCCTATTGGTGTTGATTCATCCGGCGTGTTTGGAGTTCTTAAAAGCATATCTCTTTGAATATTATCCAATTCAACTTGCTTTTCTTCCAATGCCTTAACTTCATCACCTAATGCGCGAACTTCTTCTTGAATCGCGTCAGTATTTTCGCCATTCTTTTTCATCATGCCGATTTTTTGTGATTCAGATTTCCTTTTTGCTCGAAGTTCATCGGCTTGAGCTTGAACTTTTCTTCTGTCTGCGTCAATTGCAATAATAGTATCAATTGATAATTCAGGATTTCTTCTTTTTAGAAGCTCATTAATTTTTTCAGGATTTTCTCTAATTAATTTAATGTCTAACATAATATTCCCTCTTATTTCCAATCTATAAGTTTAGTTTATCACAAAATCTTTTTTGTAGTAAAATATTGTTGTAAAATCGTGGAGTGATATGGGAGTAATTCCCAAAAACAATCAACCATTGTTTTAGAAAGGAAAACTATCATGTGGGAATATTCGGAGAAGGTTCTTGACCATTACAGG
>CAKVJE010000144.1 GCA_934754735.1 uncultured Candidatus Melainabacteria bacterium | reverse complement strand
CAAATTATTCATAGATTTGCTGTTCCTCTTAAAATAGGTGGTTTAGAGTTTTTAACGATGATTACTGTTAAAGAAAGAACGGACTCAAAAGATACAATTATTGATGAATTTGCTATATATGATTTGTATTCAGAAGTTCAAAATAATAAAAATTCACTTGATAGTTCCTCTACGGTTTCCATAAGAACCTTCCGTAGCCAATACCAAGTGAACAATAAAAAATCATCTGATAGTCCCTCTACGGTTTCTGTAGGAAATAATCCTATGACCACCCGTAGCCATTACCAGATGACTAATTATAGTATTTACGATTTATTCAATTTTGTCAAGTGTAGTATTACAAAACTGCAACAATAATTAGGTCTAGGATGTTTTTGTGTTATTATAATTTAGTATTCTAAGAGGACCAACATGTCGAAAGTTTTGTATACAGATTTTGAAGGGGTAGATGATGTCATCAGTTCGATGATGGAAAATCCGATGCTTAAAAAAGCTATTGCCCGTACAAATTTGTATAATTTTTGGGATAAGATTTTACCGCAAAAATTCAAATCTAAATCTCGACCGTTTTCAATGCTTCCGGGCGGAATTATGGTAATTGCTTGTGAAAATCACATTGTTGCTCAAGAACTTTCTTTATATAAAGTTATCTTACTAAAGAAATTTGAGCCATATTTAAAAACTCTAAAAATGCGTGTTACGGATTTAAAATTTGATCCTAAGAAATGGATAACTTAATTGAAAAATAACGTAAATTTTCATTAACATTCTATTGTCCTTAAATAAGATTTTGACTAAAATAGTTTTTAAGGGTAACTATCACATTTTTGAGGAGAAGGAATGAGCGAACAATCAAGACGAAACCCTTATATGGACTATAGAAATGTAGTTCCGTTTATGGATTTATCAGGTTTTGTAGTTAGACAACCCCACGCTTTAGAAGAAAAACCTGCGTTATCTTTGCAGGAAGAATTAATGAGAAAAAAATTCTCTAATATGATTAATCTAAGACGTCTAAAATACTGTAAATTGTGCGAGGCATATAGAAATGGAAGAAAATAATTTTCTAGAAATTGCAACAAAAGCTAAAAATGCATCAAAAAAAGTTGCGACTTTATCTACTGAAATAAAAAATAAGGCACTTTTAAATATTGCAAATAATTTAAAAGCTAATCAGGACGAGATTTTTGAAGCTAACAAAATGGATTTGGAATTGGCAAAACCTTTTGTTGAAAAAGGTGAGTTGTCACAATCGGTTTTTAATCGTCTTAAATTAGATGAAAACAAAATGCGCGATATGATACAAGGCATTCTTGATATTTCAAATCTTGAAGACCCGATTGGTAAAACGCTTCTTAAACGTCAACTTGATGATGGTTTGATTTTGACAAAAATATCCTGTCCAATAGGTGTTCTTGGAATTATTTTTGAAGCAAGACCGGATGTTATTTCTCAAATTTCATCATTAGCGATAAAATCTTCAAACGCTGTTATTTTGAAAGGCGGAAAAGAATCTATAAATACAAATAAAGCTATTATGAATGTTATTCAAGAAGCTTTGGCGAAAACTGAAGGTTTTCCTGAAAATGTTTTGACACAAGTTTTCACAAGAGATGATGTAAAAAATATGCTTTCTATGGATAAGTACATTGATTTGATTATTCCTCGTGGTGGAAATAACTTGGTTAA
>CAKVJE010000143.1 GCA_934754735.1 uncultured Candidatus Melainabacteria bacterium | reverse complement strand
CGCATAAGCTTGATTATATAAAACATGTTTGTGACAATTATGTAAAAATTAGAAAGACATTAAAAGAATATAATTCAGAATATTATTCTGAATTCTGTAAAAAGTATTGGAAGATAAAATTTTTATTTATCATTTTGAAATTAAGAAGAACTTGGATGATAATAAAAAATAGTTAATTTAACTTATACAAAACATTTTCTATCCCCAAATTTCTTTAATTAGCGCAAACAAACTTCTTTTAACCAGTGGTTGAATTTTTATTTTTGTTCCTTTCAATGTATCATAGTATAAATTTTCAATTACATTTATACATTTTAACGTTGCAACAAGAATATAATCAGGATTTAGCTCTCTTAACTCGCTTGGTGCATAAGCTTTAAAACCAAATGCGGTTTCATTTTCTGCGTGGTTTTCAAATTTTCTATCAGAAATTCCGATAATATTTAAGCCTTCAAAGTCATATTTTTCTAATGCGATTTGAAAAAGTTGACCTGCGCCGTAAATAACAATTGTTTTGTTTTTAAGTTTCTTTTTTAGTTTTTTTAAGTTTTTTTCAAAATGATGTTCTTCTAAATATTTTTCTAAAGCTTCGTCTGCCATAATTTCTCCTCATTAGTTTGTGACTATTCTATCTATTTACCCCTTTACCCCTATCCCTCTTTCCAACTTGAGCCGTAATTTATGTCAACATCAAGCGGAACTTTTAGATTTTGGTCTTTGAGTGCCATGCAATCTAATATAATAGATTTTAATTGTTCCAATTCGTCTTTTGGAACTTCAAAAACAAGTTCATCATGTACTTGCATAATCATTTTTGTTTTCATTTGGTCAATTGCTTTATCTACGCGAATCATCGCAATTTTAATCAAATCCGCAGCCGTTCCTTGTAATGGTTGATTAATTGCGGCGCGTTGAGCAAATTCCCTTATTTGATAATTTGAACTTTGAAGTTCTGACGCTAAGTATCTTTTACGTCCAAAAGCCGTTTCTACATAGCCGTTTTGAGTTACAAACTCTACTTCATTATTCATGTATTCTTTAACTTTCGGATAAGTTTCAAAATACTTGTCGATAAATTCTTGAGCTTCCGCATTAGTTATACCCAAACTTTTTGCCAGTCCATATTTAGATTGACCGTAGACAATACCGAAATTAACAGCCTTAGCGCGTCTTCTCATTTCTTTCGTAACGTCTTTTAACTCTACTCCAAAGACTTTTGCGGCTGTCATTGCGTGAACATCTTCTCCGCTGGTGAATGCGTGGATTAAATGTTCATCGCCTGAAACGTGTGCTAACAATCTCAATTCAATTTGTGAATAATCGGCTGATAAAATAAGCGAATTTTCTTTATCCATAGCGCAAAAAGCTGAGCGGATTTTATTTCCTTCTTCACTTCTTATTGGAATATTTTGTAAATTCGGATTGGAAGAAGAAAGACGTCCCGTAACCGTTAATGCTTGATTATAAGTCGTATGAATTCTACCATCTTTTTTGCTGATAAGAGTTGGTAATGCGTCTGTATAAGTAGATTTTAGTTTTGCAAATTTTCTATGCTGCAAAATGTATTCGCAAATTTCATACTCTTGTGCTAATTCTTCTAACACTTCTGCACTCGTTGAACGTGATTTTTTCTTTTTAGTTTTTAATTCTAATTTATCAAAAAGAACTTCTGCAACTTGTTTTGGCGAATTGATGTTAAACGGTTCGCCTGCAAGTTGATAAATTAAATCTTCTAGCTCTGCAAGTTT
>CAKVJE010000142.1 GCA_934754735.1 uncultured Candidatus Melainabacteria bacterium | reverse complement strand
TAATAAGGAAGTGAAGTGTAAAATCGCCTTCGCAATGACATGGCGTGAGACTACTAGTTGGACGTCATTGTGAGGTTCGTTAGAACTGAAACAATCCAGCTATTTGAAAACTATTTTATTAATCTATAAAAGTCGTATTAATCAAAAAGGTGGGAACTAAAATCTCTCCAATGGAGAGAAAGAATTTCTTAATGAAAGGGCGTAAAATTTATTATTTGGTTTAGCCCTTGAATTTAGAAATTCTAGAGAGGGTGTTATTTTTTTTAGTTAATAAAACCCTCTCCCCTGCCCCTCTCCCTCGGCGAGGGGTAGTTTTTTGAATACGCCCGAATGTACTTTGTAACGAAATATTACCAAATGTTAAGCAAAAATAAAATTCTTTACAATTGTCTCAAACCCTGTCATAATGCCCTACGGGACGGGACGGGACGGGACGGACCTAACTGTGTCTTTAGTGCGCAATTTTTATTTTTTTAAATCCTTTTACATGGTAAGAAGGTAAAACAAGTTTGCAATAGTAGACTAGAAAGGATTTTGTATGGGTTATTTAAATGTAGGAAAAATGGGATTAGAAGGTTTTACAAAGTATGGTAAACTTATAGGCGAAGGAAAGCAAAATGGGATGAAAGTTTTTGAAAAAAAATTCCCAGGTAAAAGAGTGCTAACATCTGTTGATCAAAATGATAAAGTTGTCAAAAAAGTTATTCAGCGATCCCAGGTCGATTCTAATATTGTAGAATGTTTTGAGAATAAAGTCGGGATTAATAATTTTTATGCGGGTTTACCAAAATCTGCCCAACAAATAGTTGATGCTGAAAAATCTCATATAGCTTCGATTCAACCAAATGATGTGCGTATGACGCGTGTTATTAATTATAAATCCGGTGAAAATGTTTTGCATTTTTATACTCCAACTCATGATTACGATAGAATTGTGCGAGCTGATAAAAATGGGGCTGTGGAATCTTTTGTTAAAAAAAATGCTGAGCATCTAGATGATAGTGATAGAATGTTTTCTTCATATAATCCGCAACAAAATAAATATATTTGTGCAAGTAAACGAAATGGGTTGAAGCCTTTATGGGTAGATAGTTTTCAACTAAATAGCGGAAAGCTTGGAGAATATGAATTAAAAGAAGGAGTTTCAATTCCAAATCGTATAAACAGAAATCCATATAATTGGCCAATGGAGTCTCAAGATGTAAATAGTCGTGGAGATTATAATTTAGCAGAGCAAGTTACAAATTATTTTCAAAAATTATTAAAAGGTTTAGCTGGAGATAAGATAAGGTAATGTAGGTTGGGCTTTCAGCCCAACAATAACTTTAAAACCAAAAACGCATGATTTAATTTAAATCATGCGTTTTTTCTATAAATACTCTCCACTTGTGTAATCCCGAATTGCCGATTTGTCGAATAGCGCTACAACCTCAATCGGAGTTAAATATAATTATTAAATCTTTTTCATACTTCCAGCTATTCTTAATTCCAAGAACCTTTTAGGTTCTTTTTTTTATGAGTATTATTTGTTGTCTATTATAATATCAATAAATAAATGGTGGCGTGCCGTAGGCACGCCACCATTTAAATTATAAAATTTTAATTCTACTTGCCTTCAACAACTGCTTGAGCTGCAGCCAATTTAGCTTGTGGAATTCTGAATGGTGAGCAAGAAACGTAGTTCAAGCCAATTCTGTGACAGAATTTAACTGAATCAGGATCGCCACCGTGTTCACCACAAACACCGCCAACAAGTTTAGAATTAACCTTATGTCCTAATTTCATAGACATTTCGATTAATTGTCCAACGCCTTTTTGGTCTAGTGTTGCAAACGGATTAGCAGGAAGGATTTTTTGATCAACATATCTGTTCAAGAATTTTCCTTCTGCGTCATCTCTTGAATAGCCAAATGTCATTTG
>CAKVJE010000141.1 GCA_934754735.1 uncultured Candidatus Melainabacteria bacterium | reverse complement strand
GCGCTACAATGTTTAGATTAAACACTTCTCATGGAAATGAAAAAGGACATGCACAAAACATAAATTATATAAGACAAGTATCAAAAGATACCGGAAAATTTATCCCAATACTTATTGATTTACAAGGTCCAAAAATCAGGGTTGGCAATATTCCGACTCCTAGAGAAATAAAAATCGGTGAAGAAATTATTTTGGAAGCATCCAATAAAATTGATAACAACGAAATCATACCGGTAGACTATGACGGAATAGCAAATGACGTTAAAGTTGGCGATAAAATTTTATTAGATGACGGCAAAATCGGATTACAAGTAACCGCAATAGAAGGAAAAAGGGTTCATGCCAAAGTGCTTTACGGAGAAACTATTAAGCCAAGAAAAGGTATCAATATCCCCGGTGCAACTGCAAGCTTGAGCGCTGTAACAGATAGAGATGTTGAATTTATTCGATTTGCTGTTGAATATGATGCCGACTACATTGCACTTTCTTTTGTGAGAGAAGCTAAAGACATTGAACTTGCAAAAAAACATATTGCAAATTTTGGCGGCAATATTCCTGTAATCGCAAAAATAGAAAAACCACAAGCGGTTGAAAATTTGGAAGAAATTTTAAAGGTTACAGACGGAATTATGGTCGCAAGAGGCGATTTGGGAATTGAAATGTCTCCTGAAGATGTACCAATGACACAAAAACATATTGTTGAAGCAACTATAAAAGAACGCAAAGTTTGTATTGTAGCGACTCAAATGCTTGAATCTATGATTGAAGAGCCGATTCCTACAAGAGCAGAAGCAAGTGATGTAGCAAATGCAATTATTGATGGGACAGACGCTATAATGCTTTCAGGTGAAACTGCAATGGGGAAATATCCTATTGAAGCTGTAAAAATGATGACTAAAATTGCAACAAATGTTGAAAGCGGTGATTTTATATTTGCAAATTTAGATTTAGAATTAAATGACAACTATGATATTTCTCCGCAAGCAATCTCTAATGCTGCGGTAAAAATGGCAGAAGATTTGAACGCAAAAGCAATTATGGCATTTACACATACCGGCTATACTCCGCGTTTATTATCAAAATTAAAACCATCTGTTCCAATTCTTGCAATTTCTGACATGGAATCGACTTGCAGAAGATTGAACTTATATTGGGATATTTACGCTGATTTAAAAGACTGGGATACAGTTCTTGATGCGGATTTGTTAGAAAAAATTGATAATTACATTTTGACAAAAACCAATTTCAAAAAAGGTGAAAGAATAATCATTATTGGTTCTATTCCAAAACTTATTACAGGAAGAACAAACTTTATCCGAGTTCATAGAATTGGAGCACCATTAGAAAGATAGAATACTTTTTTATTTTTGTGCTATAATATCTTTGACCCAATATATTCGAGAATATTTCATACGAATTAATTATTTGTGAAATTGTTTATATAATGTATAATGTTATTGACACTTTTATACATAATAAGAAAGGAAAATAAGAAATGAGTTTTGTACCTGTAGTAATTGAACAATCAAGCAGAGGTGAACGTTCTTTTGATATCTTCTCAAGATTGTTAAGAGAAAGAATTATCTTTTTAGGAACACCTGTTGATGATATGGTTGCAAACCTAATCGTTGCACAGCTTCTCCTATTAGATAGTGAAAACCCAGAAAAAGATATTATGTTGTATATCAACTCTCCAGGAGGTAGTGTAACTGCAGGTTTAGCAATTTATGATACTATGCAACACATCAGAGCTGATGTTCAAACAATTTGTTTAGGTCAAGCAGCTTCTATGGGTGCATTCCTATTATGTTCTGGTGCTAAAGGTAAGAGAATGGCTCTTCCACATTCTAGAGTTCTTATTCACCAACCTTTAGGCGGTGCTCAAGGTCAAGCAACTGATATTGAAATTCAAGCTCAAGAAATTTTAAGAATTAA
>CAKVJE010000140.1 GCA_934754735.1 uncultured Candidatus Melainabacteria bacterium | reverse complement strand
TTATTTTTTATCGAACTTGTTTATTTAGTGAAAATTTATAACTTCTTCTCAACTCATAAACTTATAAACTTCTCCTCTTTCTTAAATATTCATCGCTGTCTGCATCATCGTCTTAACGTTTTCTGCAACGGTTGCGTTTGCTTCATAAGCTTTTGATGCTGATATCATGCCAACCATTTCTTCTACAAGATTAATGTTTGGCAAATCTACGTACCCTTCTTCGTCCGCATCCGGATGAGACGGATCATAAACGGTCTTTACTCCGTCCTCTGCTTCATAAATTTCGTCAACTTGAACTCCACCTGTAATCATACCGTTATTAAGCGCAACATTAGCATTAATAAGCATGTTACCTGTTCTTGGGTCAAATTGAGCATCAGGACTGTTTGAAGAGAAATTTGAATAACCTTTGTTCAAATTATCTTCATAAATTGTTCTAAAGGATACGTCTTTTTTTACATAAACACCTTTTGAACCGTCAGCTTGACGTGTTGTGTTTATGTTTGCAATATTACTTGCAACTGTATCCATTTTAACTCTTTGTGCTGTCATGCCGGAACCGGCTATGTCGAATATGTTGAAACTCATAAGAACCTCTTTTTTAGTTTAGAAGTTTAGAAGTTGAGGAGTTTAGAAGAAGTTTTAATTATCATTTTTATAGAACTCGTTTGATTATAACAATATTTATAACAAACTTTTCAACCTTTTAGCCATTCAACTTTTCAACTCTTTTTATAACTCCTTCTCAACCTCTCAACTTATAAACTCCTAAACTTTAATTACTACTGTCCTCTTATCGCATCCGAAACCAACGTAAACTGTCTTCTTTCCAGATTTGATAATACCATGTATTTAGTACCTGTCTTTGATAAATCCATCATTTCACGTTCCAATTCAACGTTATTTCCTGATGAATTTGTTCCGCTATATACATCTGTTACAACTTGTGGTTTAAATTGTTCAAATGTGTTAGATTGCAAATACGCTTTCTCTTGCAATGTCGGAGTTCTATAAGTGTGAACATCACCCGTAAATACATCCACCATTGGCGGTTTATATTCTATACTGTTTTGCCCTTTAACGTAATCCTTCAAGTCCTCTTTTTCAATAATTTCTGCAAGTTGACTCTCGAAAGCGACTTCTTTTCTTTGAAACCCCGGTGTCATAACGTTTGCGATATTAGAAGCTACGGCATGTTGTCTTTCCATTAAGCCATCCATACCGAGTTTTGTAATATCCATTGTTCTGTTTGTAATCAAGTCCATTTTTACACCAATCCTATCTTAATCACAAATTCCGTGTAATCGTCGCCTGAATGCGCAAGCTTTAATAAACCTGCTTGCTCTTCAATTGATTTTTTACAAATACTTAACCCCAAGCCTGAACCAGTTTTCTTTGTTGTAAATCCTTCTTCAAAAATCATATCAGGCTGAGTAATTCTTTCTGCATTGTTCCTAATTCTGATTATTGCAGACTCTCCATCCTCTTCAGTCTTAATCTTAATATACTTACCATCTCCGACATTCTCGCCAAACGCTTCTACTGCGTTCTTAACCAAATTGATTAATACAGCAATAAAATTGTTTTCGTCAACCAAAATTTCTTTGTCTACATTATTTTCAATTTCATAATTAATATTTTTGCATTCAAAGTAAACTTTCGTCAAATCAACAGCGTTATCAATAATTGATTTTAAATTATGTTGTTTTAAATCCAAGTTTTCTGTAGCTTTTAATGCTACTAAAGAATTGCTTGCTATTTTAACTGCGCGATTCAAACAACTGAGTGCGTTTTCAATCGTATCTGCTTTAATATCGTTTTTCTTGCAATACTTTCTAATAATTTCTGTATACAAATCACAAATCGAAAGCTGATTTTTTATTTCATGCGCAACTGCTCTTGCAGAGTCCGTTCTTTCAGGTTTGTAAGTTTGAATTTCTGCATATTTCAAAAC
>CAKVJE010000139.1 GCA_934754735.1 uncultured Candidatus Melainabacteria bacterium | reverse complement strand
AACCATTCTTGTATTGTCATATCCACTTTCAGTCAAAAAACGACTGTCCTTCTAATATTACGATTTACTTAGACATTCTACACCAAATATATTTTTTTGGGAAGTTGTTAATAATTTTGAAGGAATTTCAAAATTATCTCGCTATACTATTCCATTTTTTCTGAGTAAGCACTACAATATTTTTATGGAAAATATTGTAGAAATCAAAAACCTTAACCTGTTTTTTGGCAAATACCAAGCGCTTTATAACGTAAATTTGACTTTAAAACGCGGAATTATGCACGCGCTTGTTGGAGAATCAGGTTGTGGAAAAACAATGACAGCAATGTCAATCATGCGACTTTTGCCTAAAAGTGCAGAAATTAAAAGCGGTAAAGTAATTTTTAATAACGAAAATTTACTTAATTTTAAAGAAAAACAAATGCGTGATTTACGCGGAAATAAAATTGCACTTATTCCGCAAGATCCAATGACTTCTCTTAATCCGCTCTATACAGTCGGTAATCAGCTTGTTGAAGCAATCAGAGCGCATAACAAAGTTAATGACAGGCAGGCTTTAAGAAAGGCTAAGGAGGTTTTGGATTTAGTGAAAATTCCTGATGTCGATAATAAATTAAATTTTTATCCGCATGAATTTTCCGGTGGTATGAAACAGCGCATAATTATTGCAATGGCACTTGCTTGTAATGCAGAATTGATTATTGCTGATGAACCTACAACAGCACTGGATGTTACTATTCAAAAACAAATTATGGATTTAATTGACGAAATTAAGCACGAATTTAAAACGACAATTCTTCTGATTTCTCATGATTTAGCACTTGTAAGTAATTATGCGGATAAAGTTTCAGTAATGTATGCAGGACACATAGTAGAAGAAGCTCCTGCTGATGAGTTTTTCAAACATCCACAACACCCGTATTCGATTGCACTTTTGAATTCACTTCCTGAAAAAAATCCTGTACTAAAGTTAAAAACAATAGAAGGTGCACCACCAAGTATTCAAGAACAAATTTTCGGATGCAAATTTCATCCGAGATGTGAATATTTTAAAGCCGGAGTTTGTGATACAAAAGAGCCAAAACTTATAGAAAAATCAATTTATCATTGCTCTGCGTGTTTTATTAATTTATAATAATTATGTCGGTTGGGCATACTTGCCCAACAATAATTTAAGGGGATATACCCCTAACCCCTCTCCTACATGGGGCGAAAAGAAAAGAGAATAAACGGAGAATTTGTATGAATATTAAATATTTAGGACATAGCGCTTTTGAAATTGAAACAAAGGGCAAAAAGATTTTAATTGACCCGTTTTTGGTAGCAGTACCCGATTATAAAGCAGGAAATATTTACGATATATTTGTAACACATGCTCATGGCGACCATTTAGGAAGTGCGATTGATATTTCTAAACAAACCGGCGCACCAATTACGACAGTATTTGAACTCGCTAATTATTGTGCAAAACACGGTGCTCGTTCAATAGATATGGGATTAGGTTCATGGCGTGATTACAGTTGGGGCAGAGTAATTCTTGTTCCTGCGTTCCATTCAAGTTCAACACCTGATGGAATTTACGGCGGTTGTCCTTGCGGATTTGTTTTCCAAATTGAAGGTCAAACAATTTACCACGCAGGCGACACTTGCCTTAATACAGAAATGAAAATGATTGGTGAAATGTACGAACCTGATGTTGCGATGCTTCCAATCGGTGGGAAGTACACTATGGATATTGAACATGCAGTAAAAGCTTCCGAGTGGTTAGGCGTTAGCGAAGTTATTCCAATGCACTACAATACGTTTGATGCAATCAATGTTGATATAACAGAATTTGAACGACAAATTAGAGAAGTCGGAAAAGTACCGAGAATTCTTCCGATTGGCTAAAATATTTTTTATTTTACGAAAAGTTACAGTTTTATGAAATTTGAATTAAATTTTGTCGTAATAAATTTTTTCTTGTGATACACTCAAAGTATATGTATACCGACAATATTTTGTAAGGCAAGAAAAGGATTTAAATTATGGACATATTCTCATTATTCACACTATGTGGGGGGCTGGCGTTCTTCCTATATGGTA
>CAKVJE010000138.1 GCA_934754735.1 uncultured Candidatus Melainabacteria bacterium | reverse complement strand
ACAATTATTTACTATTGAGTAATATAAATCAAGTAGGTTGTATTTATCTAACGTTTCCATATCTTCATCTGATATAGTCAAATGGTTTTCAGTACAAAATACCTTTACAATTTTACTCAATTTTATAGCTAAAAACTTTTCAACAACAAGCGGGTCAAAATGTGAGCCTGCACCGTTTTTAATAATATCAATAACTTTTTCAATCGGCATTTTATCACGATAATGTCTTTTAGAAGTTATCGCATCAAACACGTCTGATACTGCCAAAATTCTTCCACCAAACGGGATTTCTTCACCTTTTAAGTGTCTGTAATAACCTGTTCCATCAAATTTTTCATGGTGAGAACAAGCAATTTCAGTAATTTGTTGAAAATCTTTTGACATGTGGATTTTTTCTAAAATATGATGCGTAATTTCAACGTGTTCTTGAATTTGCTTATATTCTTCCGGTGTTAATTTTCCTTCTTTTTGTAAAACAGAATCTCTTATACCGATTTTTCCGATATCATGTAACGCTGCAGCTTTCTCTAAAATGTATAAATCATTTTTTTCCATACCGAATTCTTGTGCTATAAGAGAAGAAAACATTTTTACACGAGAAGAATGACCTGATGTAATTTTGTCACGTGCGTCAATAGAAGTTGCAAGTGTTTCAATAAAGCTATCCAATACAACCTTTTGCTCTTCTAATAGTTTTCTTTGTTTTTCAAAAAGTTGAGCATTTTCTAATGAAATACCTGCACTTGATGCAATTGCTACCAGCAAATCCTCATCATCAGGGGTAAAATATTCGTCGAATTTATTAATAACCTGAAATACACCGATAATTTCTTGATTAAAATTTTTAATAGGAATACAAAGGATTGTTTTTGTTCTATAACCTGTTTTTTTGTCGATATCAGGGTTAAAACGCTTGTCGTTATAAGCGTCTTTAATATTAATTGTTTCGCCTGTTTTAACTACATGCCCCGCAATACCCTTATCAGCAGGGATTCTTAATTCTTTTGTATCAAGTCCTGTTGCAACTTTTGAATAAAGTTCGTTATTTTCTTTATCATAAAGAAAAATTGTGCATCTGTCAGCGTTCATAGCTGTTTTAGTTTCTTCTGCAATTGTTTTTATTAATAAATCAATATTTTTTTCTGCTGCAACTGCTTGACCAATGTTCACAAGAGCAATAAGAGGGTCTTTTGTTTGGTTGTGGTTTGTGTAATGGCTTACAGCAGGGCATTTTAAAAGAGAGTTTAATTTTTCAAAGAAATCTGTTTTTTGATTCTTTATAGAAAGTTTGCGTGCTTTGTTATAATTTATCGCATATAAAGCTGTGCTTTTTTCTGAAAAATTGATATATCCTAGAACCATTTCATGCAAAATTTTTGTAATAGGGTCGCTGGATTGTTCAACAAGAAAAGTTGTATCGTTCATGAATTGATAAAAACTATCATAATCTTTTTTTAAGAATGCGCCTAAAGCTAAAAGACTGAAACAAATTGCCGTGTCGTCGTGGTAGATGTCTTTGTGCTTCTCAATTCGTTCTTTTACTTCGTCATACTTGTTGTTTAGTATTTCAGAAACTGACTCATAAATAAAATTTTCTAAAGTCATTCCAACCCTCTCTTGTTTATTTTATAATACTATAAAATGGCGTTATATGACAAGAGGGATGATTAATCTACGCTATATTGCGCCAAGTCATTGCGAGTAACGAACGCAACTTCCCCTCACCCCTTGGGGAGAGGGTAGAATTTCAAGTTGAGCTTTGCGAAACTTAGAAATTCGGGTGAGGGGTTAAATAATCTTACAAAGAGGATTTTATGAATAAAATTTCAATTCTAATACCTGTATATAATGAAAGAAATACGCTTCTGGAAATACTTAAACAAGTAGAAGCAGTGGATTTTGGTTTGGAAAAAGAAATTATCCTAATTGATGATTATTCTACAGATGGAACCAAAGATATATATAAAGATTTGCCGTATAAAATTCTTTATCATCAGAAAAATATGGGTAAAGGTGCGGCTTTGCGCACTGGCTTTAATGCTGCAACCGGTGATATTATAATAATTCAGGATGCGGATTTAGAATAC
>CAKVJE010000137.1 GCA_934754735.1 uncultured Candidatus Melainabacteria bacterium | reverse complement strand
GCAGTAATCATCGTCTGATCGGCTTTCAATTGCGGATAATTTTCAACCGCAACCATAATTTGCCCCATTTTATTTGCAATTTCGCCATCAAGAGCAATTTTTCTATCTATATTTTCAAAATTAGAAGAAAGTCCCATAACTTGTGTTCTTAATTTTGTGACTTCTTCCATAATTCCACGTTCGTGTTCCATATATTTTTGAGCAATTGTTAAAATATTTGGGATTAAATCGTATCTTTTCTTTAGTTGTACATCAATTGAAGAAAAAGCTTCTTGAGTCTTGTTTCTCTTTCTGATAACCGATGTATAAATTGAATAAGTCCAAAATACAACTACAACAATTGCAATTGCTAATAAAATCGATGAATTCATTATAATACCTCTTCTTATGTAAACGCCTTTTTGTAAATTACTTTACTAACTGTTTTTTCTGTAGAATTTTAACTTCCATGCGTGCAATCAATATGAAATATTATAACATATCTTGTACGCAATTTCTATCCACTCAATTGTTTAATTAAAAAGCAATTGTTAAGAAAGTCGAAGTCGTAGGGTGGGAAAAGCGGAAGCGGTTCCCACTCTACATTCTTATTCCCCTATTACCTTAATCCCTTCAAATAAACATAAACATATTGTAAATAGTTCACTATGTGTGGTAAAATACAACACATAGTGAAGATATATTACAAAGCGACATACACATATAAAATATTCAGAATGTTTTTAAGTGAGTTTGATAATTTTGTATCAACACTTGGAAACATTGCGCTTTTTGGTTTAGAGTTATTCAAAGGACTTAAATCGTTTCCAACAACTATAAAAGCTATTATTGAGCAATCTGCTCGTTTTGGCGTGTCTTCACTTCCTATAACTTTGTCAATTGTTGGCATGACATCAATCATTATTGCAATGCAGGTTGCAGGAGAAATGGTTAAACAAGGTGCAGGTAATTATGTTGGAATGCTTGTTGCAATTCTTATGGTTAGAGAAGAAGGAGTTATTATGGCTGGTTTTGCGATAATTTCTATGATAGGCTCTTCTATGGCTTCTGAAATTGCTACAATGAAAGTTACCGAACAGATTGATGCAATACGAGTTTTAAAAGTAAACCCCGTTCATTATCTATTCACACCAAGAATTATTGCAGGTACTTTAATGATGCCTTTGGTAGTTATTGTTGCTTCGGTTTTTGGTGTATTAGGCGGAGCAGTTGCTTCAAACTTAGCATCAGGGCTAACTTACAAAGCTTATTTTGACTCAGTTTGGTTCGGATTAAATATGCACGACTTAAACGTATGTTTGCTAAAATCAATATCATTTGGTTTTGTAATTACATTAATAAGTTGTTCATGCGGAATGGAAGCGCGAGATGGAGCAAAAGGAGTTGGTATTGCGACAACAAAAGCGGTCGTTTGGTCGTTTGTAGCAATAGTAATTCTTGACTTAATCTTCGCTGCGATGTTCTTTTATTAAACTCCAACACCCTCACCCCTTGAGGGCGAAGGATTTATCCTATAAAAAGAAAACGAGAAACTCATGGGAATACAAGTAAAAAACTTAGTAAAAACATTCGATAAAAAAACAATATTAGACAACATCTCTTTTCAAGTAGATGACGGGAAAATATTATCTATAATCGGTTTTAGCGGTTCCGGAAAAAGTACGGTGTTAAAACTGATTAGCGGATTAATTGAAAAAGATTCCGGCGAAATTATAACAACAGGCGGTGATATTGCAATGGTATTCCAATATTCTGCACTTTTCGACTCTTTGAATGTTTTTGATAATATATCTTTTGCACTGCAAGAAAGAAAAGATTTGCGTGGTAAATATACACGAAAAGAATTAGAAAAAATTGTCGCTGAAAAACTTGAACTGGTTGGCTTGTCGGGCATTGAAGACAAATATCCGTCTGAACTTTCCGGCGGCATGCAAAAACGTGTAAGCTTCGCACGTGCCATCGTTACAGAACCTAAAATTATTTTGTATGATGAGCCTACTGCAGGCTTAGACCCGATTTCTTCAACCTTGATTGAAGATTATATCGTAAGATTAAAAAATGAAACTAACGCAGCATCAATAGTTGTAACACACCAAAT
>CAKVJE010000136.1 GCA_934754735.1 uncultured Candidatus Melainabacteria bacterium | reverse complement strand
TTTTTAGCAAGCAATAATAATTTTCTCAAAATTCTTGCAGTTTTTTGTTTTGATAAAAAGATATCATCTTCAATTGTATATTCGTCTTTTGTCCAATCCGCCTGCATTACCCAAGCATTATACAAAGGACCGGTATCATTTTTAACCCAATCTGAATGAGAAACATCCAGCCAAAATTGATATTTTGTTGAAATTTTATTATCAATAATTTTTTGAGGTGTTGCAACGATTAAATCATCATCTTTAATATCTAAAGTGGAACTTGGATTTTCTGCAATAATTGAGTTTTCAATTTGAACAATAATTTCATTAGCGCGTTCTATTACGTTTTTCCACCCCAAAACACTTTCAAAATCTTTCAATTGTTTGATGAAGAAATTAAACTTGTTAATCTTTGTTTCATCAACGTAACTTACAACGCTATAGAACATTGTGTAGACTGCATTTGATAATTTGCATTTGCCGTTTTCAACTTTTTCTTTTACGCTTTCAAATGCTTCATAAAATTTCTGATACTTATCATCATAAAAATCGAGTTTCATGACAGGAAGAAGTCCTGATTGTTTGTAAACTTCTAAAATCTTGTGACAATATTTAATCGGAATTCCAACATAATCCGATAAAATTACGCGCAAATCCATCTCTGTAATTTCCAAACCCAGCATGAGTTTCAGGATGTTCAAACTTGCTTTTACGAGTTGATTATCAATAAGTTTTTCGCTGCCTGATAGAAAAAGAAGGTTGCATTTTAGATTTTCACTCAAAGTAAAATGAAGCATGTCATCTTGCAATGGAGTTATTATCGTAATATCTTTTGGCAAGATGTTTTTTTTGAATAAATTTTGTATCTTTTCAATCGTGTAATCCAGTATTTCCGCACGTTTGGATAAAGAGGTTAATGTAAAATTTTCCAATCTTTCATGTTTGTTTTCTAATATGTTGGAGAAAATAATTTCACCTTGCGGAAAAGTGTTTTGCAAATCTTGAACGTCGAAAGCGCGTTCCCCCGCCCCTTGAGGGAGAAGGTTAGGGGGTGGGGTAGTATCGGAATAAACGTCCTCGCGCATTCCCTCTCCTTGGGAGAGGGTTTTATAATCATTGATAACACTTTCCTCAAACACACTCTTCAACTTACACTCAATCGACGTATCAGCACTCAAATACCCGCACCTGCTTGAACCAAGCGAGTCAAAACAAATAATCCAATCTTTCAGTTGCGGTTTCAAATACTTGATAAAATCAAAACAAACCGGCGTCATTTCATCCGCATCATCAACTAAAAGATATTTAATATTTTTGAAATAATCAGTGTGTTTATATACATGATTAAAAATAAGCGTTTGTCTCAAATAGTCTAAACTTCTGCTTTTTAGAGTCGAAGACAATAATCTTTTTATAATAATTTCCGCATCATCAGCAAAAGATTCTTTCAAAATTTTTGAACGCTCTTTTACTTCTTCATTTGTTAAATTATTCTGAACGATTAGCGAATATCTTCTAAAAATTTGGTGAAGCAATGATTTTTTTGAATTATAACCTTTTACTTCAACTTTCTTTAAAATATCTTTTAACAAAAACTGTGAAACTTCTAAGCCAACAAGGTTTGGGAGGATAAAATGTTTATCTGCAGGAATTGCATTTTCTATAAAACACCAATTTTCAATCAAGGTGTTATAGACGATTGAAAAGAAAGAATGTATGTTTAATTTTTCGATTGCATTAACACTAATTTTTTCTAAAACTTTATCGCTAAATTGTTTTTTTAGAGTTGAATTTTGGACAAGTACCAGTATTTCTGATGGTTTTACGCCAACAGAGATAAGCTCCAAATATTTATCGACTAAAATTTTAGTGCGAAAATCGACTTTAATAAAATTTAATAACATACTCCTTATGGACTATTTTAGCATAAACGCTACTCAAAAGTATTGCCAAATAAGAAAATTTTTACTACAATTGAGGAGTAAGTTTTTACAGACGACACTATTTAAGAAGGAGATTTAAAATGGCAAAAGTTAAAGAAGAAAGAAAAGGTATCCAAGAACAAATTATTGAATCAGCTGGTCAAATTTACAACTACCTTTCAAACAAAGGTGAAGTTTCAATCAATAA
>CAKVJE010000135.1 GCA_934754735.1 uncultured Candidatus Melainabacteria bacterium | reverse complement strand
CAACCCATCCCCACAAGGGGCGAGGGGAAGAATTTGGCAACGAAGCAAGCCATTAAAATACTGGTGAGGGGTAAAAAATAAAAGAATAACAAAAAGGAGTATAAAATGTTAAAATCTATAATTCTTGCAGCAGGTAAAGGAACTCGAATGAAATCAGATATGCCGAAAGTTTTGCATACTATTTTTGATAAAACTTTGGTAGGATATGTGATTGAAGCAGTGAATAATACGGGACTTGCTGACGAAAATTATGTTATAGTTGGTCATCAGGCTGAAAGAGTTGAAGAATACATAAATGCAAATTATAAAAACGCAAAATGTGTTTTGCAATCACCACAGCTTGGAACAGGTCATGCTGTAAGTATGGCGATGCCTTATTTGAACGATTTTGACGGAGAAGTTGTAATTCTTTGCGGTGATACTCCGTTAATTACTTCTGAAACAATAAAAGAATTTGTTGAGTATCATAGAGAAATCAAATCTGATTTGACAGTTATGAGTGCTATTTTTGAAAATCCTACAAATTATGGTCGAATTATTCGTAATCAAGACGGTTCATTGAATTCTATCGTTGAAGAAAAAGATGCTACTTTAGAGCAAAAAGCTGTTAAAGAAATAAATGCAGGTATTTATTGTATCAATTGGGCAAAAATTAAGCCTGCTTTTAATGAATTAACTAGTAATAATGCTCAAGGAGAATACTATTTAACAGATATTATTAAGTGGGGAAATGAAAAGAATTTATCTGTAAATGCGTACACACTTAAAAACAATGAAGAAATTTTTGGCATAAATTCTAAAGCACATTTGGCGGAAGCGTCAAAAATGCTTAATAACAGAATTATCCAAAAACATTTAGATAATGGGGTGCAAATCGTTGACCCTGCAACAACTTGGATTTCTCCGGAAACAGAAATTGGCGCGGACACAATTATTTATCCTTCTTGCTATATAAATGGAAAAAACAAAATCGGCAAGCATTGTAAAATTGGACCATTTGCACATTTGAGAGGAAATGTTGAACTGGAAGATTACGTTAAAATTGGCAACTTTGTAGAAGTTAAGAAGACTACAATTAAATCACATACAAACGCTTGTCACTTAACTTATCTTGGTGATAGCGAAATTGGTTCGAATGTTAATATTGGCGCAGGTACAATTACTGCAAATTATAATCCGCTAACAAAAGTTAAAAGCAAAACTGTAATCAAAGACAATGTTAAAATCGGTTCTAATTCGGTTCTTGTTGCACCTGTAACTATTGAAGAAGGCGCAAACGTTGGCGCAGTTGGAGTTATAACAAAAAATATTCCGACATGGGCGCTTGCAATAACACGTGCTCCGCTTCGTGTTGTTGAAGGCTGGGTTAGTAAACATAATTCAAATAAATAGTTTTTACTTACATTTTCTTCTTACATTTTAAATAAAAAGTTTTTTGAAATGTCCTTTTCTTTCTCTTTTATAGCGATATTAAGAGAAAGAAAAGAACGAAAAGAAAGAGAAAATACGCAATAGTTTACTACGCTCTTACGAGCGTGGTTCAAATGGATTTTGCAAGCAGAGCTTGCACTTTCGCGCTCGCTAAAAAACGCTCGCGGTATGAATGACGCTTATTTTACATCATTAAAAGAACAATTTGTTTCCAAATAACACAATTCCGACAAGCACGCTGATTAATGACGCAAACATTACAGCGCCTGCTGAAATATCTTTTGCCATGCCTACCATTCGAGAATATTTGTTATGATAAATAGAATCAAGTGTAAATTCGATTGCTGTATTCAACATTTCTGCTACAATTACAAGTCCGATTACAAACAGAAGTAAACAAAATTCTATTGCAGAGAATTTAAGAAATAGTGCTAAAAACACAACAAAAGTCGCAATTGCGACATGAATTCTTATATTCATTTCGCTTTTTAATACAAGTTTGAAACCTTTTCTTGCATTTTTGAATGTATTATTAAATCCTTGTGCTTTAAATTTTGTCATATTCAATACTCTCCAAAGCCCTTCGCTGTTCTTTTATAACAAAATTATATTCTTCTTCACTCTGATGGTCAAACCCCAAAAGATGCATGAGTCCATGACTTATTAAGAAAAATAATTCTTGCTCTTTATTCTTTGAATGACTTATATCGCGATTAACACCTTCTATAACCTTGTCTAGAGC
>CAKVJE010000134.1 GCA_934754735.1 uncultured Candidatus Melainabacteria bacterium | reverse complement strand
GCGTAAGGTGAAAGTTCTTCAATTGAAGTTGCTACAACAACTTTATCAGAATACAAATCCGCGTTAGCCTTAATTGCCATAACTTCAGGGTGATTAGGCTTGCCTACAATTACTACAAAATAATCGTTTTTGGCAAGTTCAACTGCTCTTTGTTGAACTTTTTTAACGTCAGGACAAGTTAGGTCAACAACTTCAAAACCTGCATTTTTGATTTGTTCAAAAACTTCAGGAGTCGCACCATGACTTCTGATTATGCAAATCCCATCACCTTGAGCAGGAATGTCATAAATAGTCTTTATCCCTAATGACTCAAGTTCATTGATTACATCTGTGTTATGAATAAGTTCACCCAAGATATAAATATTTTTATCAGGGTTTTCTTGTTTCAATTTTTTTGCTGTTTCTACTGCTCGTTTTACTCCGTAGCAGAAACCTGCAAACTTGGCTAGTTTAATATTTGGATTACTCAAATATCTGTAATTCACTTTCTAAAAGAACTAGAGGTAAAACCTCAGTAATTTTATTTAAACTTAAACATGAAAATTTGTAAAGGGGAATCCTAAGAAAACATTAGGTCAGGCAGTACCTGACCTAGAGATAATTAGCTTTTCTACACCAAACCTTCTTTGAGTGCTTTTACAGCAGCTTGCGTTCTATCATCAACCACAAGCTTTTGGATAATATTGCATACATGAGCTTTTGCTGTATGCTCACTTATTGTAAGTGTTTTAGCGATTTGGCTGTTTGATTGACCGTCAACAACCAATTTCAAAACTTCATATTCTCTTTGCGTCAAATTCGAATGATTTTCCTTGAATGCAGAGCGTGAAACCTGCCTTGAAGGAATTACACCACAATTTTTATCTCTAATGAACGGTACGACATGCGGATCAATCCACATTGCACCTGCTTTAACCATTTTGATTACGCTCATAAGAAAATCCGTGCTGATATCTTTGATAACATAAGCACTTGCGCCCGCGCTAAGCGAGCTGTTTAATTCATTCTCTGAAATATGCGAAGTCAGCATAATAACTTTAATATTGCTGTTATGTTCCAGAATTTGTTTAGTGGCTTCAATTCCGGAAATATCAGGAAGCCCCAAATCCATAAGTACAATATCAGGCTTTATAAGTCTTGCCTTTTCAACCGCTTCTTTGCCATTTACAGCTTCACCTATAATTTCTAAATCCGGATAATCACAGAAAAGTGATTTTATCCCGATTCTCATTAATTTTTGGTCTTCAACAAGTAATATTTTAATTTGCATAAAACCTCACTTTCATTTAGAGCATATTTTGCCCCAAATTAATCTTAGAATGTTTCATGCGCAAAAGTAATCGTTAAGTTTCAAGCTAAATGCGCTATTTCAGCTTTGTTTAAATTTAGAAATATTTTTTTAACGAATCCTGTAAATCCAAAATCTTCAAATGGTTTTCAAGCATTGCTTGATTTCGACCCTCGTAAGCCGTGTCATAATCATCGTTTGCATCAATAGCAAAATTAAAATATTTCACTGCTTCATCCAAATTTTCTTGCAAATAATAAATTGTTCCAAGTAAACTGTATTCTACCTCTTTTTTTGTAGAATTTTTTACAGCTTCTTTATACAACTCAATCGCTTTGTCAAAATTCCCTTGCGCTTGATTAACACACCCTAAACCACGCAAAACCGTAGGATTTTTACTATTGATTTTGTAAGCTTTTTCTAAGCTTTCTAAGCTGGAATCAAGATTATATTTATCATACTCAATTTTGGCGTGTTCAATGAGTTTAATAAGTTTGACTTTCGCACTCATGCGCCTGAAAAAATCAGATAATTCATTAAGCTTATCTTCCGTGTCTGACATTGTAAAAAACCTATTTACCGTAACTTTGCTCTAATTTGCTTTTAATCATTTTCATTTCTTCTCTAGTTAGAAAAACTGAAAAACGTATAAATTCATACATTGCATCATCATAAGAATACTGACAACGCTCAACTTTTTGCAACCATTCGCGGACTTCTCTTGTAATCATAATTATTCCTTGAATAAACTTCAGTATTTGAAAAAGGGAGGCAAGATTACCTCCCTTTAATCAATTATAACAACTCTTTTAAATAGTTTGGCAATGCAAATCTTGCATTATGGTAATCTTTGTTATAGATTTTACAAGTTTTTGTAATTGCTTCGCCTCTTCTTTCATCCCAATAAGAAAGCGGTTCAACTTCTTCTGAACAAAATGC
>CAKVJE010000133.1 GCA_934754735.1 uncultured Candidatus Melainabacteria bacterium | reverse complement strand
GGAAAATTTCTGCTTTTACAAAAATAATAAAATTCATGAACATCGTTACAAGTTATGTCATTTAAGTTTTTATTTTTAAAAAATGGTGCAATGTAGTACTTCAACATTCTGCTATATCTTCTATAAGTATTTAATTTGCAATTGTTTTTGACATAATTTTCTAAAAAATAATCAATAGCAGCATCAATTGTAATAACTTGATAATTTGCCACTTGTTTTGCACAAATGATAAATTCCTGCTTTGGTTTTTGTTCCTGATATTTGTACAATTCTTGTTCAAATACCAATTTACCCTCGTTCAAAAGCCGTTCAAGCTCCGTTTCAACGTTAGCTTCGGCTATCATTTCGATTTCATCGAGCGTAAACTCCTTCAGTCGTTTCGCTAATTTTTCTATGTTCATAATAAACCTCGAATCGTTTCTAGCGTGTATTCCGTTATTCCATTGTCCTTTGCGTAGATTTCAAGCTGATTTATAAGTTGGACGATTTGTCTAAAACGATTGTATTTTGGGTGGATATATTCAATGCTTTCGGTTGTAAATGGAATTTCTGAAAGGCCATCAAAAATCTGCTTTAAATCAGCTACACCAAAGGATTCAAACTTCACGATTTCAGAAAACCTATCATATAAATGTTTATAGCGTTCGAGCTTTTTATGCACCAAGCTCATCCCCACAAACACAATTGGGCATTCGGTTTTGTCGTGAATATCTCTGAGTATTTCGACAGTTTTATAGTTATTCATCATGTAATCAATTTCATCGATAAAAATTATCTGCGGATTCTTTTTTAACTTTTTGACAACGATATTAAAATTATCCGAAGTCAGGAATCTTGGAATTTCATCAAGTTCCTTAACCACTTCTTCAAGCAGCCATCTACCGGTCATAAGATTTGATGCCCGAAGATATATTCCGTCATACTTGCACGCAAGCCAAATTGCCGTCTGCGATTTGCCAAGTCCCGGCTCTCCATATACAAGTCCCATTTTTGGAATATTTTTCGGTTTATTTTGTAGATTTTCAACTAAACCTATAAAGTTTTTGACGTTTTGTGTTTTTATAAATATTTTATTCATATAAAAGCTTGTACTCCTTTGTTTGCTTAAATTCTACTATCCAAGAATTATTTGGATCATTTTTTATCAAATACTCATATTTTTCTGAATTATTCTTGAATATTTTTTGAACACCTTTTGAACACTCTTTGAACTCTGTTTGAACTGAGGTTGAATTTTCTTCTATCATTTTATTTTCTAAATACTTAACTTCATCATTGGATAAATATTCTTTAATAGCATTTATAGTTTTCTTATGCAATTTTCGTTGTTTAACAATTTTTTGCTTGTAATTCTCAAAATCCATAACTGTGCCTAATAATTTTGACATTGGGTGAGTTTCTGTAACTCTTTGTGCTGTACATAAATATTCACCTTTGGTTGTATAAACTTTTATACTTGTTAAATCAAACAAATTGTATTTAATTAAAACCTTACTTTTAAACCCGTAAAGTCGTTCGTCAAAATAATCACAATTTAAAAATCTTATTCCGTTTCTTTGAATTGTTTTGACTTTAGTTGCTAACATTAAATCGTCAAGTAGGTTAATATTAATATTTTGCCTTTTACGTTCTTCTAATACTTCTGCTATTGTTTTATCTGGTGCGTTTGGACAAGGTTGAGAATTTTTAAAATTCAACCACATATCAATCATTTTTATTGTTTCTTCTAAAGTTGGCACAAAATCATTATGTAATTGTTTGTGGAGTTTTTCATTTCTCATTAAATAGGCGGGTTTATTTTGAATATTACTTCCTACATAACTTGGTAAAAGTTTTTCAAAACCTTCCTGAAATTCTTTGAAAAATCTTTCAATAACTTTTGCTCTTGCGTTATATGGTCTTGCAAATACTGTTTCTATACCTAGTTTTGAATACAACCCTTGAAATCCCAATTCTGTGAATCCCTTGTCATCAGTAAAATATTTTGCTCTAAATGCTCTACCATTATCTTGGTAAACAATTTTAGGTATCATATCTAAATTAATAATGGCATTTCTTAAAGCACTTGCAATACATTGGGTATTTTCCTCTAACATAATTTCATAACCAACGAGGGCTGTTGATTTCCAATCAAGAAAACCAACTAATGTTGCTCTTGAGGGTTTACCTGTAAACGGATTAATTACATTGAATGCTAATTTATGACCATCAGCGACTAAAATATCTCCAACTTCAAGCAAACTTGCATCTCTTTTAATATATGGTTCAAC
>CAKVJE010000132.1 GCA_934754735.1 uncultured Candidatus Melainabacteria bacterium | reverse complement strand
AAACAGAAACTGCTCCAGAACCAGCTGTAGAAGAAGTTCCGGCAGAAAAACCAAAACGCGGTAGAAAACCTAAGAAGAAAGAAAATGAAGAATAATTTTGTTTCAGTTGGTAAAATTCTGAATTTTCATGGGGTTCAGGGTGAAGCTAAGCTTGGATACTCCAAAAATAGGGAAGAGTTTTTATCTAACCTAAAGGAAGTTTATGTTCTGATAAATGGAGAATATAAGTTACTTGAAATTTCTAAAGTTAGATTTACGCCGAAATGTGGAATTATAAAGTTTAAGGGTATTGATTCTTTAAATGATATTTTAGAATATAAAAATCAACTTCTTTTTGTTGAAGAAAATACAATTCGTGAATTTTTAGAAGAAGATGAATTTCTTATTGACGAACTTGTCGGTCTAGATGTATATGACGGAGAGAAAAAAGTCGGTGCCGTCGTTGGGGTTTCCAATAATGGCGCAAGTGATTTGTTGTCAATAAAAACTTTGAATAAAAAAGTATCATTGATTCCATTTGTAAAAGCAATAGTTTTATCCGTAGATATTAAAGCACGTAAAATCCAGATTAATAACCTTGAAGGGCTGTTGGAATGAGATTTGACGTTCTAACTTTGTTTCCCGAATTAATCCAATCACATTTGGATTTTAGTATAATGAAACGTGCAAAAGATGACGGTGTAATTAGTGTTAATACAATCAATCCACGTGATTTTACACTAGATAAACACAAAAAAGTTGATGATACGCCTTATGGTGGTGGAGCTGGTATGGTTTTAATGCCACAACCTTATGTTGATGCGTATAATAATGTAGAAAAACTTGAAAATTCAATAACTTTAATGATGACACCGCAAGGCGAACCATTTAACGATAAAATATCAAATGAGTTAGCTAAATATGAGCAAGTAATTATTTTATGTGGTCATTATGAAGGTTACGACGAAAGAATTCGTGAAATTATCAAGCCAAGAGAAATCTCAATTGGTGATTTTGTTCTAACCGGTGGTGAACTGCCTGCTCTATGCGTTATAGATAGCGTTTCAAGAAAAATTGACGGCACGCTGGGCAAAATCGAATCAGCGCATGATGATAGTTTTTCTGATGGATTATTAGAATATCCGCAATATACTAAACCTCGTGAATATATGGGTTATAAAGTGCCCGAAGTTTTGTTGAATGGCAATCACAAACTGATTGAAGAATTTAGGATGCAACAAAAAATTGAACGTACAAAAAACAAGCGTCCTGATTTGTATGAAAAATGGATTAATAAAAAATAAAAAAACAACGGTCAAAGCCGTTGTTTTTTTTAAATTGGGCCCGGAGGGATTCGAACCCACGACCAAAGGATTATGAGTCCTCTGCGCTACCGCTGCGCCACAGGCCCTTATGTTATATGGCGTCTTATTTATTCAATTATCATTGCCATTGCCTGCGCTTGCGTTAGCGAGAAAACTTCGTTTTCTGCGCTCCCTTTCCTCTCCTCGGAAGATACTTAATCTTCCTCGTCGGCAGAGTGCCACAGGCCCTTATGTTATATGGCGTCTTATTTATTCAATTATCAATGCCGTTGCCTGCGCTGTTTGAAAGTGATAACGGCTCCGCTCGAAAAACCTGTTTGCATTGCGCTTCCGCAACGCAATACCGTTTTTCTCGACTCCACCTCGCAACTTTGTTGCTCGGCTTGCCTTACCGCTCGGCGCGTGCCCGCTCCCTTTCCTCTCCTCGGAAGATACTTAATCTTCCTCGTCGGCAGAGTGCCACAGGTTTGGGATGATTTATAATTTAATTTTCAATCCTTAACCATCCTACCAACTAATTAATAAAAAATCAAGAGCTTGCTTATTTTTTTATCTATAATCTCATGCTTGTATATGATTTGTGTTTGTGCGACAATGGTTTCAAGACTGGAATTACAGTATATCGTAGTAGTATTAATATAAAGGGAAAAAAACAATGGCTAGAAAAACTCCATTAGAAAAAATCAGAAATATTGGTATTGCCGCTCACATTGATGCTGGTAAAACCACTACAACTGAACGTATCTTGTTCTATACAGGTAAAACGCATAAATTAGGTGAAGTTCACGATGGCGCGGCTGTAACTGACTTTATGGAACAAGAAAAAGAAAGAGGTATTACAATCCAATCAGCTGCTGTTACTGCAGAATGGAAAGGACACCAAATCAACATTATCGACACACCGGGGCACGTTGACTTTACAATCGAAGTTGAACGTTCACTTCGTGTATTAGATGGTGTTGTTGCAGTATT
>CAKVJE010000131.1 GCA_934754735.1 uncultured Candidatus Melainabacteria bacterium | reverse complement strand
TTTAGAAAGGAAAACTATCATGTGGGAATATTCGGAGAAGGTTCTTGACCATTACAGACACCCAAGAAATGTCGGTAAAATCGATGACGCTGATTTAATCGGCGAAGCAGGCTCATTAGCTTGTGGTGATTCTTTGAAATTATATATAAAACTTGACGGAAATGTTATAAAAGACGCTAAGTTTCAAACTTTCGGTTGTGGTTCTGCGGTAGCGTCTTCAAGTGTTTTAACAGAAATGATTATCGGTAAAACAATAGAAGAAGCTGCAAAAATTACAAATAAAGATATTGCAGACGAGTTAGACGGACTTCCTCAAGAAAAAATGCATTGTTCTGTTATGGGACACGAAGCATTGGAAGATGCTCTGAAAAAATATTACGGAAAAGACGCTGTAGAGTGGGAAGACCCTGCAGGAAATACTCATACGGGCGATAAAATAGTTTGTACTTGTTTTAATGTCACTGAAAGTCAAATTTGGGAAGCAATCAAAGTTAACGGCTTGAAAACCGTAGAAGAAGTTACAAATTATACAAAAGCCGGTGGCGCTTGCGGACGTTGTCGCGGTGTAATTAAGGATATGATTGATACTTACCTTAAAAAAGAAGGCAAAGCCCCTGTTTTAACTGCTACTCAAAAAATATTGAAGATTAGCAAAGTTATTGAACAACAAATTTCACCTGAACTTCAGAAGGATGGCGGAGATATTGAACTTATTGATATCGACGGAAATACTGTTAAGGTTAAATTGTCAGGCATGTGCAGTGGTTGCAAAAACGCAAGCATGACAATCAAAGGGTTTGTTGAATCAGTTTTGAGAGATAAAGTTGATTCAGCTATTGTGGTTGAACAGGTGTAGTCGTGTAAATGTCGGTTGGGCATACTTGCTCAACAAAAACTCCAATTTTAAAACGAACTTAACGCCTTAACGACTCAAAGACTTAACGACTTAAAAAGGAACACATCATGATATATTTAGATAACAACGCAACAACTAAAGTAGATGAAAAAGTTTTAGAAGAGATGCTTCCTTATTTGCAAAATGAGTATGCAAATCCTTCAAGCATGTATGATTTTGCTAAAAAACCGGCTGCCGCAATAAAAGAAGCTCGTGCTAAAGTAAGAGAATTTTTGGGCGCAAACAATGAAAAGGAAATTGTGTTCACTTCTTGCGGTTCAGAATCTGCCAATACAGCAATCAAGGGTGTTGTTAGTTGTAATAAAGAAAAAAAACACCTTATAACAACAAAAGTTGAGCACCCTTGTGTTTTGAATACTTATAAAGCGTTGGAAAAACAAGGTTATGAAGTTGATTATATCGGAGTGAATTCTCAAGGTGAACTTGATATTGAAGAACTCAAATCAAAAATCAGAAAAGATACAGCTTTAGTTTCTGTAATGTATGCCAACAATGAAACAGGCGTAATTTATCCTGTAGAAGAAATCGCAGAAATCATTAAATCTAAATCCCCTGAAACAAGATTTTATGTTGACGCAGTTCAAGCAGGCGGAAAAATTCCAATAAACGTAAAAGAAACAAAAATTGATTTATTAGGTGTTTCAGGACACAAATTTCATGCTCCAAAAGGAGTTGGCGCATTGTATGTAAAACCTGATGTTAGAATAACACCATTAATTAATGGCGGTCATCAAGAACGCGGAATGAGAGCAGGAACAGAAAATGTACCTTATATTGTAGGTTTGGGGAAAGCTGCCGAATTAGCAATGGATGCAATGAATTATGAATTAAAAGAAGTTAAGAGGTTGCGCGACAAACTTGAAACAGGAATTCTTAAAAATGTATTTAATGCAAGATTAAATACAGGTGTAAACGGCAGAGTTCCAAACACTTGCAATATCGGTTTTGAATATGTTGAAGGGGAATTGATTCTTCTACATTTAAGCGATATAGGTGTTTGCGCAAGTTCAGGAAGTGCTTGTACATCAGGTTCACTAGAACCTAGCCACGTGTTGCGTGCAATGGGAATCCCATTCACTGCACTTCATGGTTCAATAAGATTTAGTTTATCAAGATTTACTACTGAAAAAGAAATTGATTACGTAATTGAACACATGCCGGCAATTATGGATAAATTAACTTCAATTTCGCCATTCCAAGATGAGTTAGCAGCATTAAGAAGCAGAAAGGGTGCGTAAAATGGTAGATTTCATTGTGAAACCTATATTTTCTTTTTTAGGAGTAAACGCTAAATTTTTAATAGGTGTTTTAGTAAACATTGTTTTAATTTGGGCTGTATGTAAATTAACAGACGCTTTTACGCACAGAATAGAACTAAAATTAAAAAGCAAAAATACAGATTCTCCGCTTTTAAACTTAATGCC
>CAKVJE010000130.1 GCA_934754735.1 uncultured Candidatus Melainabacteria bacterium | reverse complement strand
GCGCAAAAACGATTATGCCCGCTGAAAACCAGTGGTCAAATTGTGGAAATAAAATTGAGATTTGTTGTATAAAGTTGTCCATTTTTGTAGTGCTTCTTGTATTTTACTTTTTTAATTACAGAATGGAAAATTGAAAGTGGAAAATTATTTATATGGTGCAAAAAATTGCACCCTACAATTTTTAATTAAAATACGTTCAATATTGAACTATGTAATCTTAATAAATTATTTAAAACAATTTTCCATTTTCCACTTTCAATTGTCCATTTGAGAAGGCGGTTCATCCAGCTCATACTCATACTCTTCCGGCGGTTCGTCGATTCCAAGAATGTCAAAACCGTCGACGTCGTCTATTGTTGTTTTATCTGCTTCGACCTTGACAGTAAACATGATTTTATCTTTGTTGTTTTTTAGCACGCAAAACCTTGTTTCGCCCTCTTTGAGCGGACGTACAAGAAGCGTGTTTTTTTCATTCATTATTGTAAAAATCGGACATACATCAATAATATCGTTGTTTTCGATACTTATATCAGTCAACTTGCCGTCTGCTGTAATAAGGCAAGTTTCGTAGGCGCAAGCGTAGCTTGCGCTTAATATAAATATTAATGATGTAATCAGTTTTTTCAAGTTGTTTCCTTTTTATCCTGTTCCCCTCGCCCCTTGTGGGAGAGGGGTTAGGGGAGAGGGGTTTATCCCTCTTTTGAGTGAATAAGTTCGTTTTAAATTGTTTCTTGTATTCAATTATCAAATTTTGACTATTCCCTCTCATAGGGAGAGGGTAGAATTTCAAGTTGAGCTGTGCGAAACTTAGAAATTCGGGTGAGGGTTGTTCCTCTTTAGTTTTTGTCGGGCTGAAAGCCCAACCTACTTTCTTTTGTTATTGTCAGGCATTGCCTGACCTACATTATTTTGCTACTTCTTCCATTTGCTTTACTTTTTGATTGTATCTTTCATATCTAGCTTTATCCCAAACTTGATTATCTCTATCTACATCAAATACAAAAGAACCAAATGTATGCCAACTAGTAGCACTAATATCCTTTTGAACATATCTTAATTGAACATTAATATCCATCAAAATATTTGCAATAAATATTAGAGTCGTAGCAATTATCAGCAACAGGATATCTGCTATTTTTATATTTGATAAAAGTTTTAAATAATTTTTCATTTTTCTTCCTTTTTTAAATTGAAAATTATTAATGGTGCTTTCTTTTGTTTTTGTCAGGCATTGCCTGACCTACTACTTTTTTAATTGAAAATGGATAATGGAAAATGGAAAATTATTTATATGGTGCAAAAAATTGCACCATACAATTTCTTAATTAAAATACGTTCAATGTTAAACTATATAATTTTGAAAAATTATTTAAAACAATTTTCCATTTTCCACTTTCAATTGTCAATTACCTTTTACCTCCCCAGCATCTTATTAATCTCAACAAAATTTCCCTTTGGCATAGGTGCTTTTGGCGCAGTATCATACTTAATTTTTTGCGCCTTGTCTATATAAGGAACTTTACCCGGATTTTTCATAACTTCTTTAACCGTTGGTGCGTTTTTAAAAGAATCCTTCATCTCACCTTCGAAAGGAGTTGTGTACTTATAATAATCCGCAGGAAGTACAAATGCGTCGTTTTTCGGAACGGAGTTAAACGCTAATGACATGCCTTCTGTAAAGAAGTTTGTAAGCAGTTTGATAAAACCCATACCGCCTATTACGATAACCAAAAATACAGCAAAGATTTTTGGAGCAGCGGCAATTGTTTGTTCTTGCACCTGAGTAACCGCCTGAATAATACCGACAACTAAACCAATTGCGGCTGCAGTCAGTACGCAAGGCATAGATATCGAAAGCATTACCATAAAGCCTTTTGCAAGATATTCAGTTAGCATTTCCATTTTAATTACCTCTTTTAAGTGAATAAGTGAATAAGTTCATTTAAGTTATTGCCAATATTGAACTGAGTTAAACATTGAATATATTTTATACGAACTTATTCACCTATTCACTCATTCACTTATTGACTTTTGATTTAGTTATAACTTTGCACCAATCCTTGTACAATCAACGCCCAGCCGTCAACTGCAATAAAGATAAGCAATTTGAACGGTAGAGAAATAATTGTAGGTGATAACATAAACATACCTAGTGCAAGAAGTATGTTCGCAACAACAAGGTCTAATACGATAAACGGAACGAATACAATGAAGCCGATTTCAAACGCAGTTTTTAATTCGCTCAAAATATAAGCCGGTGCAACTTCCCAAATCGTAATATCTTCAGGAGATTTTGGCGGTGTTTTGTGTTTAAGTTCTACAAAAAACGCCAAATCGCTTTCTCTTGTTTGTTTCATCATAAATT
>CAKVJE010000129.1 GCA_934754735.1 uncultured Candidatus Melainabacteria bacterium | reverse complement strand
CTTCTGAATATTTGTCTGTCGCAAAAGTCGCGCCACAAGATAAACCTACGATAATAAGTAATAATAAAATCTTTTTCATAATAACATCCTTTTTAGGGCAAATCCCTTATCTTATTTATATAATAGACTAAACAAGGAGAAAAGTTAATATTCAAGAGTTTTTAAAGCTTCTATTGCACGTTTTGCTAACAAATCATTTTTTAGTTTTTTATTTTTGCGCTCGCCTTTTGGTAATTCAATTGACGGAAGTATTCCCCAATTAGAATTAATAGGCTGTGGAGGAAGATATCTTAGAGAATTATCTCTTGAGGATATATGCTCTAAATGCGCTTTGTCTGTAATATAAAATGTAATTGCGCCGAGAATTGTTTCTCGAGGTAATATAAGCAGAGCTTCACCTAAAAGTTTTTTTGCCATGTTAATCCCTGCAAGCATGCCTGTTGCAATTGATTCTGTATAACCTTCCGTTCCTGTAATTTGTCCGGCAAAAAACAAGCCTTCTCGTTCTTTTGTTTCTAACGTAGGATTAAGAAGTTGTGAACTATTAATAAAAGTATTTCTGTGCATAACTCCGTAACGTACGATATTCGCGTTTTCCAGCCCCGGAATTGAGTGTACTAATTCTTTTTGCGCACCCCATTTTAAGTTTGTTTGAAATCCTACAAGGTTAAATAGTGTTTTTGCAGAATTGTCTTGTCTCAATTGAACTACAGCGTAGTTTTCAACTCCTGTTCTTTTATCAACAAGTCCAACAGGCTTCATCGGTCCAAATCGAAGCGTGTCAACGCCACGTGAGGCTAGAACTTCGACTGGCAGGCAAGATTCAAAATATTTAGAATTCTTGTCTACTTGGTGCTGTTCTATTCGTGGAGCGTTTATCAATATATTGTAGAAGTTTTCATATTCTTCTTTATTCATTGGACAATTTATATAAGAAGCCTCGCCTTTATCATATCTTGACGCCCAAAAAGCTTTGTCAAAGTTAATTGATTCGATTTCTACAATTGGTGCGATTGCGTCAAAGAAGTGCAAATGTTCACTTTTTGTGAAATTTTGAATTGCATCTGCAAATTTATCGCTTGTTAGTGGGCCGGATGCAATTATAACGTTGCCTTCCGGAATTTCTGTGATTTCTTCACGGATTAATTCTATATTTGGGTCATTTTTAATTTTTTCAGTTACTGCTTTTGCAAAATCCTCTCTTGCGATTGCAAGAGCATTTCCTGCAGGAACGGCGTTTTCATAAGCTATTTTCAAAAGTTCTGAACCCAAAATTTCCATTTCTTTTTTTAAAAGTCCGCTTGCGTTAGAAATATCAGCAGAGCCAAGACTGTTTGAGCAGACAAATTCTGCACAATCTTCCGTTACGTGTGCGCCGGTAGTTTTATTTGGACGCATTTCGTATAGTTTAACTTTTATTCCCCTTTTTGAAAGCTGTAGTGCAGCTTCTGAACCGGCTAATCCGGCACCAATTATTTTTACTTCCTGCATGGTATTCCTTATTTTGTAGCGCTAGCGAGCGCATTTCTTATGTTTAAAATAATATATAAGCCTATTATACAGGGAAGTTACAAAAACTCCAATATTTTTTCGGCAATCAATGTTGCGCTATTTTGATTTTGCTCAGTAATAATATTTTCAGGAATTTCAATTTGCTCTGTCCAAAGTTTTTGAGTAACAAATATTGCGCTAGTTTCTTTCAATTCATCTTCTACAATTAGAGTTCTGTTGCGGAATTTCGCATTACTTAAGGCATAAGCACCATGACAAATTGCGCTTACAATTTTGCCTGTCATATAAAAAACAACCTCTTGCTATTTTAATTTGTTTTTGGTTTAATTATCTTAACTGTTGAAGTTTTGAAAATTTAATATGCCGATGTGATGGAATTGGTAGACGTGCCAGACTCAAAATCTGGTGTAGGCAACTACGTGCCGGTTCGACCCCGGCCATCGGCATTTTTACATCAGTTTTACATTAGCGCCCCTATATTATGAGAGTACAGAGAATACAAAATATCTCGCCAAAAGTTAGCTTTGGTGTGCAAAAAAAGAATATAAATTCAACTCATTCTATCTCCGTTCCTATGCAGGATGGTTTGAGCACAGCAGGGGCGTGGTTTGGTTTTGGTGTAGTTCTGGATTTTGTGTCACGTAAATGCCATTTCTTTAAATCGCCTGTAAAAAATTCAATTGTTATGAACGGAATTATTGGCGTTGGCGCCGGTGCTATTACTTGCGTTAAAGAAAAATTTTTCGATTCTAAAGAAAGTGCGTAGAAATTCTACGTAACTAATAAAAAACCCACCTATTGGTGGGTTTTTTATTCGGAGACGGTGGGATTCGAACCCACGATACAGGTTGCCCCATATAACACCTTAGCAGGGTGCCGCCTTCAGCCG
>CAKVJE010000128.1 GCA_934754735.1 uncultured Candidatus Melainabacteria bacterium | reverse complement strand
AATACTTTTATTCAAAGTTTTGTCTGCTGTATCAAAAACATTTTTTGCAGCTTCAAAATTATCATATAAATCTTTTCCCATGCCCACAGCTTGTGAACCTTGTCCAGGGAATAAAAATGCTACTTTTTTTACCATAATATACTCCTTATATTTCAAGTTTTTTATTGTTTCCCCTCGCCCTTTGAGGGAGAGGGAAGAAAATCAAGTTGAGAACCATTTTATGGGACGAAACTTAGATTTTCGGGTGAGGGGTTAACCTCTTTAAGTTTTTGTTGGGTTGAAAACCCAACCTACATTCTGGATTGTTTCGCTCCGCTCATAATGACGGCACGGACTATGCTAAAGAACTTCCTACCTTTCCTAACATATTCCTTCTCTCAATCTCACAATTGCTCCGCCCCAAGTCATGCCGGCGCCGAAACCGCAAAGAATAGCAGTTGAACCTAATTTAACTTTTCCTTGTTCTACGCTTTCTGCCATTGCAAGAGGAATTGAAGCAGCTGATGTGTTACCGTAATATTTAATATTAGTAACAACTTTTTCTTCAGAATATCCCAATCTTTCTTGAACAGCGTGAATAATTCTTAAATTAGCTTGGTGAGGTATTAGATAATCAATATCTTCAGCCTTCATGCCCGCATTTGTAATCATTTCTTCTACATATTGAGGCAACACTCTTGCTACGAATTTGTAAACTTCTTTACCATTCATCACAATACCTTGTTTTACTTCATCACAAGGTTCAACAAGCGGACAATTTTTACCGGCAAAAGGTAATTCAATTAAAGAACCTAAAGAACCGTCAGCTTTGATATCAATAGCAATAATATCATCAACACCATCTTCTGCTTGAGTTACAACCATAGCACCGGCACCATCACCAAACAAAATAGAAGTTGAACGGTCTTCCCAATTTAAAAGTCTTGAGTTATTATCTGTTGCAACGATTAAAATAGTTTTATACATCCCACTTCCGATATAAGCTTTTGCCATGCTTAATGCATAAATTAAACCTGAACAAGCCGCTGTGATATCAAATGAAGGGATATGATTAGGAATTTCTAATCTTGCTTGAACTTGACAAGCTAGCGCAGGATATAATTGAGGCGGAGCAGAAGTTGCTGCTATAATCATGTCAATTTCATCTACGTTAATGCCTGACTTTGCTATAGCTCTTTTTGATGCTTCAACACCTAAATCTACTGCATCTTCGTTGCCGGAAACAAGACGTCTTTCTTTAATCCCTGTTCTTGTATAAATCCATTCATCAGATGTTTCGTATAATTTTGTCAAATCATCATTTGTAATAATTGTTTCAGGTACGCTGTAACCAACGCCTGCAATCCTTAAAGGAATTGTGTTATTTCCCATTTATGTACTCCTCTTTTGTTTAGTCTATTCCCCTCTACTTGGGAGAGGGAGCAGTCGTTGGCGAGCTGCGCGAGCCTTACGAATGCGGGTGAGGGTTTTATCCTCTTTAATTTTTGTTGGGCATTCTTGCCCAACCTACATTTTTCTTCAATCACGGAAAAATTTTGGGTAACATTTTTTGCCCAAAATTCTTCACAAATAAATTAAATTTTATGTAATCTATCCTTCAATTCTTTCAGATATCTTTCTGTTAACACCTGTTTCAACAGCTTCTTTAGCAACTCTTACTGCATTCTTAATTGCATAAGCTTTACTTCTGCCGTGAGAAATTACTGTAATACCTTTAACGCCTAAAAGTAAGCAGCCGCCAAATTCTTCGTAGTTAATTTTTTCATAAATTCTTTTCATGAAAGGTTTTGCTAACATACCAATTAACATACCCAAGAAATCAGATTTAAACTCACTCTTAATCATTTTGAATAATAATGAAGATGTGCCTTCTGTAACTTTCAATACTACGTTACCAACGAAACCGTCGCAAACAACTACATCGCATAAGTTCAAGAATAACTCTCTACCTTCAATGTTACCCATGAAGTTGAATTTTTCTTTTTCTTCTTCTAACAAGTTGTAAGTGTTTTGAGCAAGCTCATTACCTTTTCCGGCTTCTTCACCGATATTCAAAACCCCAACTCTAGGATTTTCGATACCTAAAACATTTTTAGAAAAAGTCATGCCCATAATAGCAAACTGTTTAAGCATTTGAGGTGTGCAATTGCTGTTTGCACCACCGTCGATAATTACGATTGGTTTTTTCATTGTAGGAAGTGTTACGGCAATCGCAGGTCTATCAATTCCTGGGATTCTACCTAAGCCAAACAAACTTGATGCCATAGCTGCACCTGTTGAACCTGCTGCAACCAATGCGTCAGAACTTCCTGTTGCTACAGAACTTACCGTTAAAACAATTGAAGAATTCTTTTTCTTACGAATAGCTTGTCCGGGAGCTTCACCCATTTCAATAATTTCAGATGCGTGAGTAACCTTGATATCAAGCGATTTAACATCAACTCGAACTCTTCTTTTTCT
>CAKVJE010000127.1 GCA_934754735.1 uncultured Candidatus Melainabacteria bacterium | reverse complement strand
ATGGGAAATAATGTCTGAATTTATCAAAAAATTTATATTTAACAAACAAGAATTCGATTTAAGTAATTTCTCAAACGGAGTTGAAAGAAAAGACTTAGACGCTAAATATTGGACGTTATTTGACAAAGTTGATACTAACCACAACAAAACTCTAGACAAACAAGAGCTTTCAATTTTTCTTGCGGAAGTTGCACAAGGGGATAACGAAATTACAGATTTAGAAGCTAATCAATACTTAAAAGATAAAGGGGTTGAAAACGAAAATTCTTCTCTTATCAACAAGTTTTTACTCAAAATTTTAAATCCGAACAAAGAACTTATTAACAAAATTTATTCTCTTTATTTAATTGGATGCACCGACGACGATGTTACTAAAAAAGCATACAAAAATAAATTACAAGAAATGTCTGCGGAAGAGTTAACTCAAGAGTTGACTAAACACATTGGGAATGGCAACGAAAGTAATCAAAAACCTTTATACAATACATACATCTCTCAAACTATAAACGATTTACAATCTAACCCTGATTATCAAAGAATGGTTTTCAAAGATCAGTTTAACAGAGAAACAACCTATGTATATGACAAAAATGGCAAAATCAAGGGAGCTTATTCTGAAAACGAATTTCGCACATATAACAATGCAAAAGATTCTGAAGGTGTGGCATACGACTTACAAACTTTAGAGTTTAAATACACTTTTAAGCAAGATGGCACTCCTACTAACAATAATGTTTTGAAAGAAACTAAAACATTTCCTGATGGTAGTTCAGAAGTTACGTATGCGGACGGAAGAATTGCTATCTATGATAAACAAGGGAAATTTATTGAAGTTAATAGAACGGAGCTTCTAGCCGATGGAACATTAACAAGAACTAAAGTTACTGATGATGCAAGTTTTAAAGAACTTCAAGATTTAAGATACAACCCAAATTATTCTCGCTCTATCAGTAAAGACATATTTGGGCACGCTATAACTGAAGTTTACAATAAAGGGACACAAATTGGCGAAATCAGCGACAGTTTTAATAAAGTTATAATCTACGATGATGCTTCCAGCGGTACAGCATATACTTTGCAGCACGAAAAGATTTATTCTTTTACTATTGATAAAAATGGCAACGAGATTAGAACTTTTGATGACGGATTAAAACAAATATATGACAAAAAGAACAACACTTTAAAAACTTACAAGGATAATAAACTTGTAAGAGAAGAGTTTGACGAAGGTAATGATGATAAAAAAAGAGTTATTAAAGACTACGAAAGAAATACTATTTCACGAATTGACGCTTTGCAAAATGGAATTGTTACAGACTTTAATGGGAATTACAAATGTAAATTTAAAATTGAAGTTGATGAAAATTTAACAGAACTTTATAGAATTATTGAATATCCGGATAGAACAGAAGTTGTTGTAAATAAATCAGCCGTAGGTAAATTAAATGAAAAACAAAAAGCTACTATCCAACAAGCAACTGTTAGTTATATTGAAAATGACATTCAACAAGCGCTTTCGATTGTTGAAGATTATAAAGCCGGAAAAGGTGTGCTTGGTTGGTGTTCACAAGGCTTGGTTAAATTAGCTGATGAAGTGTCTGACGAGGATTTGAAAGCTAAATACCAAAATTTATTAAATAAAATCAAAACATTAAAAGGTTTATCTGGAAAAGAATTTGAAAATGCTTATCAAAAGGCCTTTGGTCAACCGTTTGATTACGCAGGAATGACTGCTTTACAAGATATAAATGGAAAATTACAAGAATACAGCAGATTACAATTAGCTGCTAACGAAGTTGATAAATTCCTTACAGTTTCCAATGTCGAAAGCACTTTTGGAGCAGATAAAGCGAATGGTGCTACCGATGAATTTTTTGCTAATAATTTATTCAAAGGAGTAAAAGACAAGACTTATTGGACTCAAGCATATAAAGTTCTCTATGCTTGCTTTGGGGATGCAAATGTTGCAGCACAATATCTTGCTGAAATCTTTAATCAAAATCCGAATGAAGAAAACGCTAAAAATGCATTAAAAAAAGCTTTAACAGAAATAAAATCTAAATTACAAGAAAATATCAACACTATTAGTGGCGGTAAAAGTGCTGAAGAGTTTTCTAATATGGCTGCAGAAATATACAAAAAAGCTTACGGCATCAAAGATTCTGATTTTGCCAACAAATTAGTTAACAGCTATATGACTCTTTCTTCTTACTTAGAAACAGGAATTACAGTTGCGGCTTCTTTAGCGACAATGGGTTCAGCAAGCCTAGTTGGAGGACTTACAACGGCTTGTGTAAAACGTTTCGGTCAAACTATTGGGACTAAGGTTGCACAATTAGTTATGGTTGCAATAAATGCTTCAACTCCGGCAGCTCTTACCGTTGCAGAAGATGCAACGAGTCAAAGAGGCATAACTAATGAAACATATGCTAATGCATTTGAAAAATTTGAAAATAATTTAATGTATGGTACATTGGGTTCATTTATCTCTGCACCACTTGGGAACTTAGTTTCCAAACAATTGACTATGTCTTCTAACGTTGTTAAAAAAGTTGTTGAAACCGGCGTTGAAACATCAGCAGATGTTGTTATAGACAAATTAATCACCGGAATGAGCGTTAAAGAATCTTTGGCTCAAAACGGCGTAATGAATTATACCATGATGTTTTTAGGCGGAAGAGTCGGTAAAATGCAAGCAAAAGCGCTTGATAAAAAAATTAAAAAGAA
>CAKVJE010000126.1 GCA_934754735.1 uncultured Candidatus Melainabacteria bacterium | reverse complement strand
GCTGATAACAAGATGACAGAAACTGCCAAGTGGGATATTGATGCCTTGAAGTTTGAATTTAAAGAATTGCAGGAATTGGATTTTGACTTAAGTCTTACTGCTTTTGAAATTCCTGAGATTGACTTTATAATTCAAGATTCTAAGAAAAATAATAAAAATGAATCCATAGAAACAATATCGGATGATCTTAATATTGAAAAACGTGTAAATACCGGAGATATATGGCAGCTTGGTAAACATCGTTTATTATGTGGAAATGCTTTAGATATTCAGAATTACGGATTACTACTCAAAGATATCAGACCGGTAATGGTTTTAACTGACCCTCCCTATAATCTTGCTGTTAAAAATATATGCGGCAATGGAAAAATTCAACATAAGGAATTTGCAATGGCAAGCGGAGAAATGTCATCTGAGGAATTTACTGGGTTTCTTGGTGCTATTTTTAATAATCTGATACAATATACGATAGATGGCTCTTTGCATTATATATTTATGGACTGGAGGCATGTGTTAGAAATTTTAACCGCCGGCAAATGTTATTCTGAATTTAAAAATTTGTGTGTTTGGAACAAAATGGTTGGCGGACAAGGCTCTTTTTACAGAAGTCAGCATGAATTAGTATTTGTGTTTAAAAACGGCGTGGTCAAATATATAAATAATATCCAACTTGGTAAATTTGGTCGCTATAGAACTAATGTATGGGATTTTAAGGGGGTTCATGTTTCAAATCCTGAAAATAAAGATGATTTAAAATTTCATCCAACTTGTAAACCTGTAAAAATGCTGGAAGAAGTTATTTTAGATGCAAGCAATCCGGATGATGCTGTACTTGACTGTTTTGCAGGTTCAGGCTCCACTCTTTTAGCTTGTGAGAATACAAACCGGGTTTGTTATGCGATTGAACTTGAACCTAATTATTGCGATGTAATACTTCATCGCTTTGAACAATTAACTGGAGAAAAAGTGCAACTAGTAAGCACTTTAGAGGAAAATAAAGGAGGACAATAATTATGGGTATTTTTGATAAATACGAAAACATTCAGGATGTAATTGATGAGGCTATAAAAACCTATCATCCTGAAGGTAACAGGGATTATAAAACCGGACAATTTATTAAAGGTAAGTCCGGAAATCCAAAAGGACGTCCAAAAAGGAATTTAAAAACAAGACCAAATGAATGTCTAAACAAAATTTTGAGTCAATTTGTAGAAACAACAATTAATGGTAAACATAAAAAGATTACTTGTTTGGAGGTTTTGATTCACAAATTGGTTAGTGAAATTATAAAAGGTGATGATACAAAATTACTTTTACAATTTTTAAAGATTTTTAGATCTGATATAGATATTCAGCATGAATTAGAAACTCGTCTAAAACCTAAAAACGAAGGACCTGATGTTCCCGGATATATAATTCAGTCACAATTAACCCAATTACTAGACATACTTAATGGTATTGATAGAACCAGTAATATTCCAAAAGAGTATATTGTAGAAGATAAATAATTCAAGGATATGGGGCAAGGTAAAAATCACTTTGTCCCATATTTTTAACCTTGACTATTATTTAAATCAGAGTTTGAATGCAATACGACTTAAAATGACATACTTATATGTAAAAATAAATAACGGAGGCATATTATGTCAGAACATCATTGGTATAAATTAAGAAAAAGACTTGAAAACATTATACACCCAAGCCTTAATTTGTCCTTCATTTACATTCCTTTAAGCAAAAAGACTCAATGGAGTGAAATTACAGTAAGATTTTTTCAAATAAAACTTGATAATGAGATTATTTGGGCATTTCCTAAAAATACAAATCAAAATATTGACCAAGGCTTTATTCACGGATGGAGTAATAAAACAAATGAGTGCATAGAGTTTCCCATTCAATCAATAATTAAATACCTTGATTTGCCAAGGCAGGAATTAATAAAATATCAGGATAATGCCGGATTAGCCGATATTTTAAAGGCTATGGACAGAAGAATAAGCCCAAAGCGTTTAAAAGAATTAGAATTGTCGCCTGCTGCAAAACAAGTATTAAATAAACGGCTATCTTTAAAATGATAATTTCTGTGTCTTTTTTGCATTTAGACTTGATTTCGCTTGCGACAAGAGCGATTAATGTAAGTATGGATAACTTAAAAACACTAACAACAAAGGAATTACAATCAAAATGGCAAGAAATCTTTAAAATACCTGCACCAAAAGGTTATACTAAGTCATTCTTAATCAAAGAGATAGAATGGTATTATAAATACAGAAAATTATCAGGCGAACTTCAAAAAAGATTGGATAAACTTGTCGAACACTATTCAGAAACAAAAACCATAGATACCAAGAAAATCAAAAAATTTGAGGTAACTATCGGTACTAAATTTATTCGTGAGTTTAAAGGTGAAAAATATGAAGTTATCGCAGTCAATGGAGGGTTTATTTTTAATGGTAAATTATACAAAACCCTTTCCGCTGTTGCAAATGTAATAACCGGCACACATTGGAATGGTAAAAAGTTTTTCGGAGTTGCAAATGGATAAAAAGAAAGTTCGTTGTGCCATATACACCCGCAAATCATCAGAAGAAGGGCTGGAACAAAATTTCAATTCGCTTGATGCACAACGTGAAGCCTGTGAGGCTTACATAAAATCTCAAATGCACGAGGGTTGGGTTTTGTTAGATAAACAGTATAACGATGGCGGATATTCAGGTGGTACAATGGAGCGACCCGCATTTAAAGAACTTTT
>CAKVJE010000125.1 GCA_934754735.1 uncultured Candidatus Melainabacteria bacterium | reverse complement strand
ACTGCTGAACCGTGAGCGCGAGGAATAACACCAACTTCGCACCAAATAGGTCTAACTTCGGTCGGTTTACGTCCGTCAGCTCTAACGCCTTCATCAAGAATCATTGCACGCATGATTTTCTTTTCAGCAGCCTTAAATTCTTCTGCAACAAAGTCAATGCCTGTTTCTTCAATGATTTTGTGGATGTAATGATCTTCAGGAAGTGCTTCAACTCTTTCTTTAACAAGCTTTTTAGCTTCTTCCAATTTTTCTTGTCTGTATTTTCTGTCAAAGTTGTGATATGCGTCAAAAATCATATCGTGAGCAACTTCGTTGATGATATTTTTAAGTTCTGTTGTATCGTAAGGGTTTACGAATTCTTCTTTTACTACGCCACAAGCTTTGGCGAATTCAACTTGAGCTTCACATTGTTTTCTGATTTCACCTTGAGCAAATTCAACAGCTTCCATAATGTCGTCTTCTGTAACGAATTTACAACCTGCTTCAACCATAATTACAGAATCGTGTGTACCTGCTACAACAATGTCTAAATCTGATTTATCAGCTTGTTGGTGAGTTGGGTTTGCAATAAGTTGACCGTCAACTTTTGAAACTCTTACAGCACCGATAGGGCCTTCAAAAGGTGCGCCTGAAAGCATCAATGCGCAAGAAGCACCTAACATAGCTAATGTATCAGGTTGGTTTTGTTGGTCGTAGCTGAATAATTGAGCTACGATTTGAATATCGTTTCTATATCCTTTTGGGAATAGAGGTCTAATTGGTCTATCAATCAAACGTGAAACAAGGATAGCTTTATCGCTTGCTTTACCTTCTGAACGGTTGTAACCACCAGGGATACGTCCGATTGATGACATTCTTTCTTCATAATCAATAAGAAGTGGGAAAAAGTCTATCCCAACTCTAGGTTCTTTACTAACTACGCAGTGTACAAATAACATTGTGTCACCGCAACGAACAGTAACGCTTCCGTTAGTTGATTGAGCGTACTTACCTGTTTCAACAGTAACGGTTTTACCGCCGATTTCTAATTGAAAACTTTTTGTTTCAGGTACCATTTTTCCTTCTTTCTCCGGCTACTCGAAAGCCGAATGCTTCCATTAAGTTCTACTATTTTTTAAATTTTTCCACGCTAATTATATTATAAACATGCGATTTTCGCAAAATACGTTTATCTCACCTTGTTTTCATTACCGTTAATTAAACGTTTAATATTTTCTCTATGCAAATAAACAATATAAATAGCACCTAGTGCACAGTATGCAACGTAAGCAATTGGCGAATGCAAGAAATACATTACAAATGGAGAAATTAACAATGCAATGATCGAACCAACTGAAACATACTTGGTCGTATAAGTAATTACGCCCCAAACTAGTGCAATAATTAGACCAACAATCCAGTTCAAAGCCAAAATCGTTCCAACGCCTGAGGCAACAGACTTTCCACCTTTAAATTGCAAAAAGACGGATTTGCTGTGTCCGATGATTACCGCTATAGCAGCGATTACAGGAGCTAAGCCCAGTGATATCCCAACGGTTGCAAAAAGTTTTGCTAAGATAACCGGCAATGCGCCTTTTAGTGCGTCTAAAAGCATTACTAAAAAGAAATAGTTTTTACCTAATACTCTTTTTACGTTTGTTGCACCTGTTGAGCCTGAACCAACTGTTCTGATATCTTGACCGGTTTTAGCTTTAACAATAATATATCCGGTTGGAATTGAACCGATTAAATATGCAATAACTGCAACGGCTAAAAGCTCTAAACATTTAAATAACATCTACATCCTCCTCAATTTTATTATATTTTGTATTATACAATAATAGATTTGAATAACAAAGAGGGGAATGCAAATTTATTGCTGTATCCAAAGGAGACATTGAACATAATCCTCAATCTCGGAGAAAGCAATACGCCGTACTCTCAAGTATTGCTCGTTCCCTCTTCTTGCAGGAAAAGATTAGGGAAAGGTTTTTATTATTTCTGTACATTTCTTCAAAAACATGCTAAGATTGTTCTATGTTTACCGGAATCGTAGAAGAAACAGGAAAAGTCCAAACTGTCACTGATAGAAAAATTGTTATCGAATGTCACGAGGTTTTAGAAAATACTAAAATTGGCGATAGCATTGCTGTGAACGGAGTTTGTTTAACCGTTACAGAAATTGGTAAAAACAGTTTTTCTGCCGATATTTCTCCTGAAACGTTCAAAGTTTCTTGCAAGTTAAAACTCGGTGATATTGTAAACTTAGAACGCGCGATGAGCGCAAACGGACGTTTTGGCGGACATATTGTGAGTGGTCACGTTGACGGCATTGCCACAATCATTGGTTTAAAAAACAATGGCGAATTTTACGATTTGCAACTAAAATTAGCGAATGAAGAAGCTAGATACGTAATAAGAAAAGGCTCGATTACGATAAATGGCATAAGCTTGACTATTGCGAGCGTTGAAGATAATTTAATAAATATCGCAATAATCCCCCATACATACGAAAACACTTGTCTAAAAAGCTTAAAGATGGGTGATTTGGTGAATATAGAGGTTGACATCCTAGCTAAATATATTGAAAAATTTTTACCAACGGGTAACAATAAATCAAAAATAGATATTGATTTTCTGCAAAAGAATGGTTTTTGTTAGTAATTGTAACATTTTCTTAAGAACACCTAAAGTTTTCTAAAAAGTTGCCGATATATAAAATAAGAATAAAATTAAGGGCAATTATGACTGACGGTAGAATTGACGGACATTTTAGAATAGATAAAGGTGGTATAACTCAAGGCATTCAAAAGGAATTAGGCTTGAGTAGTCAAGAGTGCAA
>CAKVJE010000124.1 GCA_934754735.1 uncultured Candidatus Melainabacteria bacterium | reverse complement strand
ATTGTTTTGTACACGTATATAAGAATGTTCTACTTTTCCGACTTGTGGCATTGATTCGAGCATATATACTCCGGGATTTTTATGTCCTAATAGTTGATTAGGATTTGTTGGGTATTCAAATACAACGGTTTCTTTAGAACCATGTCTATATTGTTGATGGCCTGGATATTTACATGTTGTATTTACATAATCCTTTACTTGTTGTTTTGTTGGAAGTGATGCACCTAATTTTAAATTAAATAAACCTGATAAATTTGTCATAATACTTTCTCCTTTTTTTCTCGTGTAACTTTTGAATTATAACTCTTATGTCTTAATAAAGTTTCTGAGAATTTGAAAATTGCTTAGTTAAAGCACAATTAAGTCCGTCCCGTCCCGTCCCGTCCCGTAGGGCATTATGACAGGGTTTGAGGCAATTGTAAAGAATTTTATTTTTGCTTAACATTTTGCAATATTTCGTTACAAAAAAAAGCAAGTGAAGTCAAAACGTAGAAGAAATATGTGAGATGCGTCCAAGGGAGGGGATGCGCTAAAGACATCCAAACAAACAAGTCCTGCTCCCCTCTCCTTTTTCAATTTTACATGGAGAGGGAAACGAGAAGGCGGAAGAGGGTGTTATTATAATAGTAACCGGCGGAGAACTTTCAGTTCTTCGCCGGTTATAAATATATTATTGTTGGGCAGAAAGTCCAACCTACTATTTCTTATAAGAAATAAAATCCAAAATACCATTAATGAATGTTAACGGGTGAACCGGACATCCAGGAATGTACAAGTCAATCGGATATTTTTCCAAAAATTCTCGATTCAATTTTGAAGATTCTTGGAACACACCGCCTGAAATAGAGCAAGCACCCGCCAAGATTACAATCTTAGGATCAGGAGTTGCTTTATAAGCATCTTCCAACGCCCAAGCCATGTTTTCAGAAATAGGACCTGTAACAACCAAGCCGTCAGCATGTCTAGGTGAAGCTACAAAGTTGATACCAAATCTGCCCATATCAAAGTTACAGTTTGAACATGCATTTAATTCCATTTCGCAACCGTTACAACCCGCAGCAGAAACCTGTCTGAGTTTCAAAGATTTTCCAAAAACTTTTTTGATTTCTTTTCTTACTGTCACAGCAGTTTTTTCAAAATCTTCAGGTGTCATATTTTCAGTAACGATTAATTTATTTCTATCTGTTGATGACAGTTTATAATAATTACTAAAATGAATTGCATCACATTCACATTGACCGCAAAGCGTACATTTACCCAAGTCAATTGACAACGGATTGGCTTTCAAAGCGCCTGTTGGACAAATTGATTCGTCAACAGTACAGCCTTCACAATTTTTTAAGATAGGAAAACCTCTGAATTGGCTACGCATTGGTGCGTTTGGAATATCAGGAATGAATTGTTTTCCTTGAAAATATTTTAATTTTAGTGTATCTAGCATTTTTTGTTCCTTTTTATTTGTGTGAATAAGTGAATAGGTGAATAAGTGAATAAGTTCGTTTTAATAATGACATATAACAAACCTTGAAAAATATTGAATCTTTTTAAAATAATTTTCCATTTTCCATTTTCAATTATCCATTTCTTTATACCCTATTACCTCATTCCCTTTTTATTTCCTACAAATCATTTCCGCAATAAGACAAGTTAAAGCTTTTGTTACACAATGGGAAGTCTGAAACACCGTTGTTTCTTACAGCCATTGCAAGCATATACCAGTTGTTGAAAGAAGGGTCTTTCATTTTGTATCTCAATAACTCGCCATTTGCACCTGTTACAGCTATGTGAACAATTTCACCTCTCCAGCCTTCTGTCATAGATACTACAAAAGAGTTTGGAGTCAAATTTTTATTCGGCGTAACTTTAATAGGTTCAGCTTTGTATTCTTTAAGTTTAGCAAGTAATTTCTTAACGATTTGCATTGATTGTTTAACTTCTTTGTATCTCAACTTAAATCTTGAGTGAACATCACCTGTCGCTTTAAATGGTTTAACAACATCCAAAGAAGTATACCACTTGTCGTTAAAATCAAATCTTGTATCAATATCAACACCGGATGAACGAGCAGCCATACCTACAGCACCCAATGATCTAGCACTGTCTTGAGAAACAACGCCTGTTCTTTCCATTCTTGAAATACAAGATGGAGTTCTTAGCATAACTTTAGTTGTTCTATCAACCGTTTTAGCTACACCGTCAAGCATTTCTATAATTTTATCTGACATTTTTTCATCAATATCAAAATTAACACCGCCAACATTAATCAAACCTCTACCGAAACGGCTTCCTGAGATTTCCAACATTGTGTTAATTACTAAAGTTCTTGTGATACCAAAAATTGATGCGCCCATCAAATATGCCATATCTCCGCCGATAGCACCCATATCACCGATATGAATAGCCATTCTTTCCATTTCTAAAGCGACACGTCTGATTATTTGTGCTTTATTAGAAACTGCAGAATCTGACAAAGCTTCCATTGCTTGAGAGTAAGCCATGTTATAACCGATTACAGAATCACCGCAAACTGATTCAGCCAATCTGTTATTATAACCTTTGCCCTTCAAGAACAATTCTTCAACGCCTCTGTGTTGGTAACCAAGCATGATTTCCAAATCATAAACCTTTTCTCCTTGGCACATAAATCTAAAATGCCCCGGTTCAATAACACCTGCGTGAATAGGTCCAACGGCAACTTGGTGAACATCTTCGCCTTGCATTTCAAAGAATGGGTATTTGTCTTGATTCTTTCTCAATGGTTTTAACCAAGGATGATGCAATGGCTCAATTCCAAACTCTTCATAAAATTCTCTTTCAAAAATATGAAAAGCTGGAACTTTTTGTGTAAT
>CAKVJE010000123.1 GCA_934754735.1 uncultured Candidatus Melainabacteria bacterium | reverse complement strand
GCCTGTAGCATTTTCAAAACCTGTGTTGTTTGAAATAGTAAGTTTTGATTGAGTAATATTTCCTGAATTTGTTCCATCAACAACTGTCAAATTTCCGGCATTACCTGTAATTTCACTCGTATTTGTAAATTTACCGCTTGAAATTATGTTTTTGTTATTTTCGATTTTAGATGAATTTTCTAAATCATTTACAAAAACATCACCATTATTTGTAAAAATTCCATTATTAGTAAAATCTTTGTTAGAAACAGCCGAACCGATTAAACCATTATTAGTAAAATTACCGCTATTCTCGATTTCTGCACTAATTACTCCGCCTGTAGCATTTTCAAAACCTGTGTTGTTTGAAATAGTAAGTTTTGATTGAGTAATATTTCCTGAATTTGTTCCATTTGTTACGATTAATTTCCCTAAATCACCCGTAATATTACCATTATTATTAAATGTTTTATTAGATGTTATTTTATTAGTATTTTCAAAATCATTAGAAATTATAATATTATTTTGAACAATATCACCAGAATTATTACCGTTTGAAATACGTACAGTTCCAGCACCATTTATGGTACTAAAATTCTCCAAATTTTGACTGACAATAGTAGTACCATTATTTGTTATTATACCATTGTTTGATAATAATTTTGTATTTGTAATCACACGTTGAGAATTTTCAAATTCCGCTCCCGATGTAATTTTCAACAATTGACTTGCCGAAAGTGTACCAGAATTTTTAAAACTTCCACCTTGCAAAGTTATATTATCTTGAACAAACACTCCTTGATTTTCACCACCATTATTTACAATGATATTTGCTGTACTTGTTACGTCATTCTTTTGAATAGTAGAATAGGAAGAATTAAAGATTTCATTTGTAATAATACTACCATTATTATTTATTTTGTTATTATTAGTTATTTTATCGTTTATAGTAACTGTAATTGCGTTATCAACTGTTAAAACTCCGGATTCTTTTATATTAACAGCTTCATTATAAATTGTTGGAACAGAAAGTGTAGGCTCATCCGGAGTATCAATATCTAGTGCATAAACAATTGTTGCCGACATAGAGCCAAGAATAGCTGCGGCACATAAAAGTGTCTTCAAATCTTTTTTCATCTGCTTTCTCTATTAAATCTTAAATCTTAATTCCCAATTAACAAGATTCTAACAAAGAGCAGACTCTATGTGAACTAAATATATTTAGATTTATCTAAAATTTTTCTATAAAGACTTGAAAATAACCTTGTGGGTGTTCACAAACTGGACATTTGCAAGGGGCTTCTTTACCAATATGTATATGTCCGCATTTTCTGCAAACCCATTGCGTTGTTTCTTCTTTTTTAAATAAAATTTCTGCTTTAAGTTCTTCTGCTAATAGTTCAAATCTATGCGCATGGCGTTTTTCAATTTCAAGAATATTACTAAATAGTCTTGAAATATCATCAAACCCATCTTGCTTAGCAACTTGAGCCGAATTTTTATAAAGAATTTCCCATTCTTCTCTTTCACCGGAAGCTGCAGCTTTTAAATTTTCGTAAGTATCTCCAAAGAAGAAAGGATAAGCGCCAGTCACAGTTAAATGTTCTGTGTTCGGAATGTGTTTGTAAAATAATTTAGCATGCTCAAATTCGTTTGATGCTGTATCAAGAAAAATTTGACTAATTTGTTCATACCCTTCTTGTTGAGCAATTTTTGCAAAAAATGTATAACGATTTCTAGCTTGTGATTCACCGGCAAAAGCATTTACTAGACATTGTAAAGTTTCAGAATGTTCAATTTTCATTTATTCTCTCCTTATAATATTAAGTTACAAGAAGAAATAAAATTTGATTATTCGCCAACTAGGTATCAAATAGAACTATTTTTTAATATACTATTTATACATCAATGCGCGACGTTTTTGAACATCGGCATTTGCCAGATAATCTTCATAACGCATTTGATAGTTCAAATATCCATTTGGCGTAATTTCAATAATCCTATCCGCAACAGTATTTATAAATTGATAGTCTTGAGAAGTAAATAAAACCGTACCGGTATAATCAATAAGTGCATTATTTAAAGAAGTAATTGCCTCTAAATCCAAATGGTTTGTAGGTTCATCAAAAATCAAAACATTTGATTCTTCAATCATTGTTTTTGCAAACATGCAACGAACTTTTTCGCCACCCGATAAAACATTTACAGATTTTTCTGCATCTTCTCCAGAGAACAACATTCTACCCAAATATCCTCTCAAAAAGCTTACATGTTGCTCTTGTGAATATTGTGCAAGCCATTGAATTACGTTTTTATTCGTATTAAAAAACTCACTGTTATCTTTCGGACAATAAGAATGAGTTGCAGTAACACCCCAGCTCACAGAACCTTCATCCGGCTCAATTTTACCTTCCAAAATTTCAAAAAGTGTAGTTACCGCAAGTTGATTTTTAGAAATAAATGCGATTTTTTCACCTTGTCTAACATCAAAAGATAAAGCCTTAATTAAAAGTTCATCATTTATAGATTTTTTCAAACCTTGAACAGTTAAAACATCTTTACCAGGCATTTTAGAGAATTTAAAATTAATGCTCGGATATCTTCTTGTAGAAGGTTTAATGTCTTCTAAAGTCAATTTTTCAAGCATATTTTTTCTTGATGTTGCTTGCTTAGCTTTAGACGCGTTTGCACTAAATCTTGCAATAAATTTTCTAAACTCTTCTGCTTTTTCTTCAAGCTTTTTGTTGCGTTCTTCTTTTTGTTTCATAATTAAAGCGCTAGCTTGTGTCCAGAAGGAATAATTACCTGTATAAAGCTGAATATTTCTGAAATCAATATCCGCAATATGCGTGCAAATTCTATCCAAAAATTTTCTATCGTG
>CAKVJE010000122.1 GCA_934754735.1 uncultured Candidatus Melainabacteria bacterium | reverse complement strand
TAGTCACCTTTTCTTCGGCAGAGTCATCCCGAACACGGTCGTAAAGACCTGCAGAGGCGAATGCTTGGTTGCTCGCATTAAACGTGTCTTCGGATTTTGCATCAAAGAACTGACGTTCTTTTTGCAAAAGTCCTCCGCACTTTGCTCGCAATCCGCAATACTTGGAGGGCCACTTCCTGGGAAGATAGCACGTTGCCAACATCTAATTTAGAAAAGAACTGATTTGATGGATTTCAAATTGGTTCTTTTTTTTGTCATGTTTTTGTTGGGCTGAAAGCCCAACCTACGGCTACTTGTTGAGCGTCATTGTGAGGTTCGTTAGAACCGAAACAATCCAGCTATTTAAAAACTGTTCTATTAATTTATAAAAGTCGTGTTAATCCAAAAGGTGGGAACCGCTCACGCTATTCCCACCCTACGGCTACGACTATTCTCATCTATGCTCTACATTCTTGCAATGATGTTTTTTTATTTACCATACTATATCTATTGGACCATTTTTAGGTTTTTTGTGAAAATCTATTTTCTCATTATATATATCTAAATTGTCTAAAAGTTCTTTTTCTAATGAAGTATTATTAGTTGTTATTTCCCCATTTTTTTGATAAATCCTTCTTTTGTATAAACAGTCGCCTGTTTTAGATTGTTTTGACAAGATTTTACCTGTTTCGTTATCTATTTCATAGTAGATGATTTCAACTCCTTTTCCGAAACGATCTTCGCTTATAATTGTTCTATTGTCATCAGTTTTACATAGTGTAACTTTTATTTCTTCATAACCATCTTCTGTTAGTTCATTTATAATAAATGATGTGGTATTTGTTCCAATATTTAATGATTTTACATTTTTATAATGTCCATTTATCCATTCTTTTTTATCTTTGGATATATTAGGTCGTTTATCATTATTGTTAATTTGTTTTTCTTGATTAACAGTATTGTTAAAATCAAATATTAAATCGACTTTTTCATTATTACTTTCTTTAATCGTAGGACAATCTTTCCATAAAGAATTAGATTGTATAGAAGATATTTGTACCATATTGTTCTCCTTCTTATTATATTCTGGTGTGTTATTTTGTATTAATATAAAGTAAAATTAAAAGATAAAATTGCCTACTACTACTACTACTACTACTACTACTACCCGCGCCAGTCTTGAATTTGAGGTTATAAAAATTTGTATTTACAAAACTTAACATGAAAATAAATTTTGACAATTTGGGAGGTAGTGTTGAACAGTTTTTATCCAATACGACAAATGTATAAACGTTAATGGTGCAAAAAAATGCGTTCTACGGCATTGATTGTTTAAATTTAATTGTTTAATCGTAAGGTGTTCCACTACTACTCAGATTTCATCCAAGAAGTTATTGTGACAAAATGTAAAAATTAGTTGAGATAATGACAAAAAAAACTTTTCTTTTGTTTTAAATTGTGTATAATAGAACAAAGGAAGAAGATTTATGATACAAACAACTTCACAAAATATAACCAAATTAAATAATATTAACGAAGAGATTGAGCGTTATTTAACATTTGTTTTTGAGCAGGAATTAAGAACAAAAGATTCTATTTTATTGAGTTATAATCCTTTTGTAATAAAGAAAATAGCAGGTTATTTATCTGGTAGAATTAATATGCCGGCTTCTATTGGTATTGCAGGAGAAACAGCAAGTGGTAAATCAACAATTACGATGGATTTGATTGATACTATTGAATCTTTTGCAACGGAATTTAATATTGAAGATGTAATTACTCGTGTAAATACTGATGATTATTATTATGATCGTTCTGAAATGGTAAAAGCTGCTGGTAGTTTTTCAGAATTTGCAAAACATTATGATTTGGATGTTCCTCAAGCTTTGGAATTGGAATTGATGAGCAAGCATATCAAGGAATTATTGTCCGGTAATGAAACTTATCTTCCAAAATATGACATGAGTGGTACTGCAATTAGACATGATAATTATACTTTAGCTAAACCTTCTAAAATTATTATTTCAGAAGGTTTGTTTACGCTTACAGAAAAAATTAAAGATGCGTTTGATTTCAAAATTTATGTTGATATAGATGAAAAAATAAAGAAAGAGCGTTTTTATGTAAGAGCAAAGGAACGTGATTTAGGAGATTCTGCTGATTTTATTTATAAAAATGCTAATGATAAAGCAGAAGTACATATTAGACCGTGTAAAAAGCATGCAGACATTGTCCTATCTGGTTCAGCAGAAAGAATGAAGTATAAAAATTTCTTAAATAAAATTATTGGTATAATACAAGAATTGTATTATTAAAACATTTATCTCTATAAAAAAGTAAAAATTTAAATTATTAATTAAAGATTAAAAAAGTTTGTTTTTTTCAAAAATCAATTAAAATATAATTATACGGAGTAAGATATTATGATTGATTTTGAAAAATTTACAAATTATTCTCAAGAAATAATTTTTGCAGCTAATGCAAAAAAAGATTTCTATAAGAATTCGGAAGTTCAACCCGAACACATAATTATGGCTATGATTGAAGATAAAGGAATAGCGAAGGATTATCTTCAAGAACTTAAACTTTTAAATCAAAACTTTATTAATGCTATTGTAGCTAAGATTAAAGAATATCCGACAATCTCAGGAGTGAGTGCATCTCAACAAGTGTTCTTATCTCGTGATACGAATGCTTTATTGGAAATCGCAACTCAAGAAGCAGAAAGCTTGAAGGATGATTTTATCGGAATTGAATGTATATTAATTGCGATGACAAAATTAGAAAACTCTTTCATTAAAGACTTGTTGAAACGCAACGGAGTTGATACAAATTCAATTTTGAGCGCAATGAAAAAAATAAGAGGTAACAAAAAAGTGGATAATAAAAATGCAGAAGAAAATATGAAGGCTCTTGAAAAATATTCAACTGACCTTACAGAACGTGC
>CAKVJE010000121.1 GCA_934754735.1 uncultured Candidatus Melainabacteria bacterium | reverse complement strand
CAAATCGAAGGACAATTTGAAGAAGGTCAAATCGTTAAAGGTACTGTAAACAAAGTTACTACTTTTGGCGCATTCATCAACATCTTCCCTGGCGTTGAAGCATTATTGCCAGTTTCAGAAATGTCTGACGAAAACGTAAATCCGTTCAACATGTTCAAAGTTGGTTCAGAAGTTGACGTTCTTATTAAGAAATTCACTCCAAAAGAACATAGAATCGCTTTGTCAGTTAAAGATATCAATAAATAAGATTTGATTGATAAATAAATAAGTGGAGAATGGTTATTCAAACCATTCTCCACTTTTCTTTTAAATAGAGTTTATGCTTTTTATAAGCTTTTTAATAATCCGACAATTTCTTCTGCGGCGTCGAATTTCGCTAGATGTGAAGCATTTTGTTTTAGATAATTCATTTTTATAGGATTATCCAAAAGTTCTACAACGCTTTCTCTTAAACGATTTGGGTCTAAGTCTTTATCCTCAACATAAATACAAGCACCCATTTCGAGCAAATATTTTGCGTTAATTCTTTGATGGTTAGCTGCCGCGTAAGGATAAGGTACAAGTATCGGAGCTGCTTCTGACGCACAAATTTCGGAAAGGCTCAAAGAACCTGCTCTTGAAACTACAATATCGCTTGATTTTAGAACAGAAATCATGTCGTCAAAATAAGGTTTAACAATTAAGTTTTTGTCTTGTTCAAATGCAGGATAAATTTGCTGTAATCTTTCAGTTACTTCCGCATAATTTTTTCTTCCTGTTTGGAAAATTACCTGCAAATTTCTTTCTTGAGAAAATTCTTTAAGAAGCTCAATCGTTGTATTGTTGATTGATTTTGCACCTTGAGAACCGCCCATAATACAAAGGGTTAAGCGGTTTTCCAATCCCATATTTGCTTTAGCTTCAGCTTTGGTCATAGTTCTAAAACCTGCGCGGATTGGATTTCCCGTGATAACTGTATGTTTGTTTGGAATATATTTTTTTGCTTTTTCAAACGCTAGAGTAACGTATTTTGCGCGTTTTGAAAGTTTTCTCGTAACAAGTCCAGGCATGGCGTCGCAATCGTGCATAATGTATGGAGTTTTAGTAATTCTGCACGCAAAAATCATAGGTGCTGAAACATAACCACCGGTTGCAAAAACAGCATTTGGTTTGTATTTTTTTATGTATCTTACTGAACGTAAAATAGCCTTAACCAATTTCACACCCCAAACAAAAAACTTAGGATTTAATTTTCTTGGCATTCCTGAAACGCTTACATGCAAAAACTTGTAGCCTTTTTTAGACGCAAGTTCAAATTCCATGTTGCGTTTATTTCCAACATAAAAAACTTTCGCACCACTTTTTGTTAAAGTATCTGCTACAGCCATTGCAGGATAAATGTGTCCGCCGGTTCCTCCGCCGGTTACGAAATAAATGCTATTGTATACTTCTGACATTGTTATTACCAAACCTTACTCTTTTTACATTATCTTTTGATATATTTAATAAAATTCCAATCATCCATAATGAAACCATGATAGATGAACCGCCATAACTAATAAACGGCATTGGAACACCTGTTGCAGGTACAAACGAACTTGCAACCCACATATTTAAAAATCCTTGAAAACAAATTGAGAATGTAAGCCCAAGCGCAAGCAATTTTCCGTACATATCTTGACACTTAACCGCAATTACAAATCCTCTTTGTAAAATTGTCCAGAATAGACAAATAATCAGTAAACAACCGATAAAGCCTTGTTCTTCGCCTATTACAGCAAATATAAAGTCAGTGTGTGCTTCCGGAAGCCATGCAAGTTTTTGCTTAGAGCTACCGTAACCAACACCGTATAAACCGCCAGAAGCGAACGCTACTAATGACTGAATAATGTTATAACCTGCACCTAACGGGTCAGCTTCAGGATGAAGCCAAGTTTGAATTCTGGAAGATTGATAACCTTTCAAACCTTTCAATAAAAGTAAAGGTATTACAGAGCAGCCGCCCCATAGAATTAATTGAGTTGAACCGCCTGCGCAAAGATAGATTGCAACAGAGGTTGAAACCAAAAGTAAAACCATACTTAAGTTTGGCTGAATGAAAATAAGCCCAATCATCACCATTATTGGGAAAAACGCTGTTCTTATTTTTCTATCATCAAGCAAATTTACATCTTTTGAGAAAACAGCTGCCAACAGTAACACAACGGCAGGTTTTGCAAATTCAGAAGGCTGCAAGCTCATTGGACCTATGTTAATCCAACGTTGTGCACCGTTTACAGTAACGCCTGCAAACTTAACCAAAAGAAGCATGCCGACAACTGTCCAAGCGATTGCTTGAGTGTATTTTATCAGTTTTTTGTAATGAAAATTTGAAAGGAATCTTAAACCTACAACACCTACAATAATTCCTAAAATCTGTTGTACGAGAAATTTTGTAGGATTTACTCCCATTTCAACACACTTGGGAGCGCTTGCCGAAAAAATCGCCATAACACCAATTACAACAAGAAAAATCACCGCAATAAGAAGTGGTCTGTCTGATTGCATGTTTTGAGAACTCATTTTGTTAGAGTTTATTCTTTCTTCTCTGGCGTTATTTTGATAGGACATACGTTTTGAAAACATCTCCTCTGTGTTCGTAGCTATTAAACATATCGAAGCTTGCACAAGCAGGTGAAAGCAATACTACATCAGGTTTTAAGCTTATTGCTTTATCAATTGCATCCTCCATTGTGCGTTCTTTTATTATATTACTAAAACCGTTTTTTACCAGATTTTCTTCAAATCTCTCTGTTGCTTCTCCAATTAATAAAACGGTCTTAATATGCTTATTTATTGAATGGCACATTTCTGTTAAATCAGTATTCTTATCTCTTCCGCCTAAAATAAGCGCAACATCAACATTATTGAAAGAATCAATAGCAACAATTGAGGCTTCCGGATTTGTTG
>CAKVJE010000120.1 GCA_934754735.1 uncultured Candidatus Melainabacteria bacterium | reverse complement strand
CATTTTAGATATTTTCAATATTTAACACGTTTTTTTTTGAATACATTTAATACGAACTTATTCACTCATTCACTTATTCACCTATTCACTTGACCTTTCCTCATAAAAACGAAAGGTATGCAATGAACTTAAAAATAATTACTCATGAACGAATAGTATTTGAAGGCGAAGTTGATGAACTCGTGCTTCAAACTACAGGTGGACAAATCGGTATTTTGAAAGACCACGTTCCACTTACAACCGCACTTGATATCGGTGTTACGAAAGCAAAAATTGGCGAAAAATACAAATATTTTGCAACAATGGGCGGAATTTTTCAATTCAAAGACAATGTTGCAACAATTTTGACTGATGTTTGCGAAGACGGTTGTGATATCGACGTAACTCGTGCAAATGATGCAAAACATAGAGCAGAAGCTCGTTTGGCTGATAATGATGCGAAAATCGATGCAGAACGTGCGCAAGCAGCATTAGCTCGTTCACTTGCAAGATTAAAAGCAGCTTTGAATAAGTAAAAAATGTTGGTGTTGCTACTCTAACATTTTTATGGATTCCAACGAAATCTTAAGGACAAAGATTCGAATTCTTTGAATCCATTTTTTCTATAAAAGTTTACGGCAGAAGGAACAGAATTTAGTTCTATAATCTTATTAAATTTTTTTAATACATTTAAAATGGCAGTTCCGACATGTTTGAACTCTGGTTTTTCTTTACCGATTAAATCTGTATCAACTTGTAAACGATGTACTTCAAGAATACTTTCTTTATAGAAGTTTTTCTTTAATTCAACATCAGTCATGCCTAGAATATCTTCAACTTTTAAATCTTCAAAATTATTTTTCTGTTTCGTGAGTATATAAATTTTATCATTCATTTCATTGAAATAATCCATTGTTAAAGCTTTTGCTTTTTCATAAATATTTGGGCCGTAAAGACTTCTCCAATAAGAAGTTTCCTTAATAGCCTTCAAATCATTTTTATTTTTGACGTCGTATTTTACAAATGAAGCATTAAATTCTTCGTAGTTACCATTAGAAGTATTAAGTTTTTTTATTGGTGTTGATGTAATAAATTTTGCTTTAAAGCTGGGTGAAGTATTATTGATTTGCATTTTTAGTTCACTTTGTCTCTGGAGTCCAACGAAATCTTAAATCTTTAGTGCCTAAATCTTGAAATCCATTATTTTCATAGAATCCCATTGCAGAATGAACTGAATTAAGTTCTATGATTTTGTTGTATTTTTCTTTAATCATATTAAGAATTCCGGTTCCAACATGATCAAATTCAGGACGAATGGTATTTAAAAGTTCTTCATCTACTTGAATTCTGTGGATATTTATAATGTCTATATCGTTTTTATTTTTCTTTAATTCTATTTCTGTTAAGCCTAAGATGTCTTGAAAATTTAATTTCTCAAATTTTTTGTTTTGTTTTGTTAAAATATAAACTTTATTTTTTGTGGCGTCTACAAATTTTAAAGCTAATGCTTTTGCGCATTCACATATATCATTAGCATATTGACTATTGTACCAATAACGTGATATATCTTTCAATGCGTTAAAATCTTTTTTGTTTGCAGGGTCAAATTCTAAAAAAGCAGCTTCAAATTTTTCGTATTTGCCTTTAGGATTTAGTTTTTGTATAGGAGTTGAACCTATAAATTTTGCTTTAAAATTGGGAGTATTTTGGTGATTTATTATCATGATTTTATTTCTTTCTCCAAATGTATTCTAACATTGATTCGTCAATTTCTTTAAATCCTTGTCTTTCGTAAAATCCTACAGCAGAGGTTGACGAAAATAATCTTAATGATTTTTTACATAGATTTTTTAATTCATTGAGCATGGTTGTTCCGATTTGCTTATATTGTCTGTTTTTACTTCCATATTTTTGTTTTGGGTCTACTTGGAAATGAGCCAATTCGCTGCTGTTTCTAGAGGAGTTGTCCATGTGCGCAAGGCCTAATATATATTCGGTGTGAAGTTTATCAAAGTTATCTTGTTGAGAGGTTAAAATATAGATTTTATTTTTATCAGGTGATACAACTTTATGTGCAATTAATTCTCCCGCTTCTGCAATTGGCAATGCGAAATTTGCGCCTTTCCAAGCTTTTGCGGTGCGATAAAGCGTTATTAAATCATGCTCATTTTGCGGATCAAATTCAACAAATGAAATGTTGTTTTTTCTGTATCGAGCAGTATTCGGATTAAGTTTTTTTACGCTGACTGTCTTTAAATATTTTGCACCAAAATTGGTTGATGAGATATTATTGTATTCCATAGTATTTTTTATAAAACGTATAAAAAATAAATTTGCTAGTTAAAAAAATTAATCTGCAATCGGCATAAATACTTTTACGCAGAAACCGCATTCTTCATTAGAATATAATCTGATTTCTCCGTTCATTGCCTCAACCAATCCTTTAACAATAAATAAGCCTAAACCTGTTCCGCGAGTTGTGCGTGTAGTCTTATCATCAACTCGAGTGAATTTATCAAACAAAGTCTTAAGTTTTTCTCTCGGAATAACTTCATAAGCATTTTGAACGCTTACAACGAGCTTTTCATCCCTAATTTCATAATCCAAAGTAATTGGGCTTTCATCCTTAGAATACTTAATTGCGTTTTCAATAAGGTTTACAAAAACTTGCTCAATTCTATCAGTATCAGCCAAAATTTCGATTTCACAATCTTGAACATTATTGATAATTTCTTTATTCGCGTCATTTCTTACAAGCATAATCGAACTTTCAATAACAGAATTAATAGGAAGATTAACCAAATTAACGTTTAATCTTGCGCCTTCAATATCAGGAATTACAAGCAAATCTTCAATCATACGTTTTAAACGTTCAGATTGTCTTTTAATAATCTTAAGCGATTTAATTTTTGTTTCTTCATCAATCTTAATATCTTGCCTCAAAAGCCTTGAA
>CAKVJE010000119.1 GCA_934754735.1 uncultured Candidatus Melainabacteria bacterium | reverse complement strand
TGGTGGTCTGCGCCCCAAATATTGATTAATCTGTCATATCCGCGTCTTAGTTTGTCGATATGATAAGCGATATCAGCTGTTAAGTATGTATTAGAGCCGTCAGCTTTTTTAATAACTCTATCTTGGTCATCGCCGAATTCAGAAGATTTAAACCACATTGCACCTTCTTTTTCGTACAACATACCTTTAGAAACAAGCTCTTTGTAACTTTCTTCAACTTTACCTGATTTGTGCAAATCAAGCTCTGAATAAAAGTTGTCGAAATGAACTCTAAATTCTTCTAATAATTTCTTTTGGCAAGCTTCCATTTCTTTTTTGGCAAAATCAGAGAAAATTTTAACATCTAACGCGTCAACATCAGCACCAGATTTTACATCAGCAATTTTTTCTGCCAAGAATTTTTTAGCAACAGGTACTAAATAATCCCCCGGGTAATAATTCTTTCTTTCAATTTCATCTGTCGGAAAATCTACGTTTTCGCCCAATTCTTGCTTAACTCTGATTTTCAAAGAATTGCCAAGCTTGTTAATTTGACTTCCTGCATCGTTTATATAAAATTCTTGATAAACTTCATGACCGTAGAATTTTAGCAAATTAGCCAAAGCACTTCCCATAGCAGCCCAACGACCATGACCGATGTGGAATGGACCTGTAGGGTTAGCCGAAACGTATTCCAACAAGATTTTTTCAGTCGGAACATTTTCAGGACGTCCATAATTTTCTTTTTTCGCCAAAACTTCAGCAACAGCGTTTGCTAAAAGTGAATTTTCAATTTTGAAGTTAATAAAACCACCAACTACAGAAACTGAATAATCTTGGTTTGAAAGATGTTTTACAATTGCGTTTGCAATCATAGGCGGTGCGATTTTTGCAGAACGCGCTAAAGATGAAACGTTAACCGCAAAATCCCCGAATTCAGGATTTTTTGGCTTTTCCATGATTAGCGAATATTCGCTTTCAGCACTCATTTGCCCAAGCTCGTTTGCCTCTATAGCTTTTGTAATACCTTGTTTAACTTCGTTTAGAAAAAAATCTTTTAACATATTTATCCTCATTTATTATTTTAGTGAATAAGTCAATAGTTGAATAAGTAAATAAGTTCGTATTAAATTATTCTTTATTGACTTTATGCTTTTGTAATGGATTGCTTCGTCGCTCACCGCTCCTCGCAATGACTTGGCGCGAATTTCCCCTCGCCCCTTGAGGGAGAGGGAGCAGTCGTTGGCGAACTGTGCGAGCCTTACGAATGCGGGTGAGGGGTAGAACCTTCACTTCCTTATTATAATATAAACATATTAAGCGTGTTTTCTTGCATCATTATTTGTATTATGGTCAGTAATTTTACCCATAATAAATCCGCCTAAAGCAGTAATGGCACCACTCCCTAATATACCGAATATTATTGTTCCAGCTTTAGCATTTTTCGGAAGTCTCGCTTCTTGTTGAAAACTTTTCGTAAATGTAGTGGCAGCTCCTAATACCAAGCCTACTGCAGCTCCTAACTTCCAACCGTGCTTAGCACCATCATTTGATTCATAATATCCTGTACCTTGTCTTCCAATATCAATATGCTCATTTATTTGCATTGCATTTCTTAGTCCATTGCGACGTATTTCATCCGCAGCTTTTGCAGCATTTTTATTTCTAATATTATCGATTATTGCACCACATCCGACAGAAGCAAGGGCAGTAGCTAAAGATACAAACCCTTCTGATGTTCTTTTTTTTATAAAATGATTAATTACGCCAATACCTTGAAAACCACCTAATATACTACCCGCAACAACACCTGAATTCGTTTTATAATATGGAGTTCCATTTTCAGTTCTTTGATAAGAACCGCGAAAATTTGGTTTAACTACATTAGATTGACTACAATTCACACTTAATGACATACTACTTTTCCTTTATCTTCATACATTAATGTTAAAGCATGAAAATGATTATTGTTGCTATGTTTAATGAATAAATTTACAAAACTTAATTAGCGTTGGCTTTTCGGGTCTAAGATATCGCGAATTGCATCACCAAGCAAATTAAAAGATAATACGGCAATAAATATAAGCGCTCCAGGGGTTAATAACCAAGGACGATAAAAAATGTTTGTAAACTCTTGTGCTTCTTTTAGCATATTACCCCAACTAGCATCAGGTTGTTGAATTCCAAGCCCTAAAAAGCTTAAACCTGATTCCGCCAAAATATAAGACGGCACACTTAAAGTCATTGCTATAATTACATAACTCGTAGTTTGAGGCAAAATATGTTTCATAATAATTCGCCAATCAGAAGCACCAATTGTTTTTTCGGCTTGCACAAAATCTTCATTCTTGATAGACAAAACCATGCCGCGTACAACCCTTGCAAACCCTGACCAACCAATCAGCGCAAGAATTACAACAATAAGCGCAAATCTCTGCACACTTGTCATTCCACTTGGAAGAATTGCTGCAAGAATTATTAAGAGATAAAAACTCGGAATCGCCATAATAGCTTCTGCAAATCTCATCATTAAAGTATCAACAATTCCGCCGTAATAACCTGAAATTCCTCCATAAATTAAACCTATCGGAAAAACTATCAGCAATGACAAAAAACCGACTGTCATTGAAATCCTACCACCAAAAAGCAGGCGAGAAAAAACATCACGTCCATTTATATCAGTACCTAAAAGATATATTTGTCCGCCGTCTTGCACTCCAAATAAATGACCATGGCAAAATAGTTTCAAATAATATTTATGACTTCTATCTTGCTTGAAAACAGTTTGCATCAGAGAAGGTTCATATTCTCGAACATAATTATAAGTATAAGGGCGTGAAAATTTGCCGTTTTCATCAATTGTATAAATTTTTGAAGGCGGCGCATAAGCCATATCCCTGTTAGAATACGTGTTAGAATATGGCGCAATAAAATTTGCAAACAGGATTAATAAATACATAATCGCAAGAATTATGAATGCTGTTTTTGCAAATTTGTCTTGAAAGATTTTTTTTATTATTTCCATAAGTTTATAATACCCTCTCCCCTACCC
>CAKVJE010000118.1 GCA_934754735.1 uncultured Candidatus Melainabacteria bacterium | reverse complement strand
GAATCAGTGGCAAATATCGGAATTACAAAAACTACTGTTGTGCAAGCAAATGGAATTACAATTGCGGATGCGTTTTCAAACAAAAATAATTCACTTTTTATTGTAATTGACTCAACTTCAACTGCTTCGTCGTTGTTAACAGTTAAAGCTGGAGATGCTTATCCGAACTCAATGTTAGGTGATATTGTAATTGAATTACCAAATGGTATTTCGGCAATTCAAATCCAAGATTTATCAAGATTTGAAAAAGCCGACGGGTCTATTGATTTAGATTTTGCTCAAGGTTTTGCCGGTACAATTTTTGCTATCGCGAAATGGGCTGGGGTAAGAACGGTTTAGTTGAAATGGGGGCTATGCCCCCTTTCTATTAAACTGTGAGAAAATAAATTTATGCATTAATTCCGAGTTTAGTTTTTCTATTTTTTATTAATTCTTCGTACTGTATTGTTACTTTGTTCAATTCAATTTCAATTCTATCTCTACGTTTCTCTTGTTGTATCATCAACTTTTCCCATTTTGGGTCGTTTGTTTTTAAGTAATTCTTTTGATATTCACCAATTTTTATAATTGCATCTTCTCTTTCTGAATTTAAATTAAGGATTTTATAAACAGTATTATTTATATCATCTATATCATCATTTATTTTATTAGATTTGGGCATTGTAACTGTGGAAAAATTCGGTGTATTTGTAAAAATTTCATAGTGATTAAATACAGGATTCAAATTAAATGATTGTGGTGTGATAAAATTGTTTGAAATTAAAAAAGCCATAGTTCTCTCCTTATTATTGCTCGTAATAATATAAAGTTTATTTTTTATAGGAAATTGACTTTTTGTGAATATTTGTAAAGAAAATGTTACATTTTAAATGGATTGCCACGAAAATCTTACGATTTTCTCGCAATGACAGATTAAAAAAGAAAGGACGCTATGTACAAAATAAAATATTTACCGACCGGAAATGTTTTTGTTTTACCTAAAGATGATGCAATGGCACTTAAAGAAAAAAGTCCGAGTGATTATCAAATCATAGAGAAAAATGGGCGTAAGGTAAAAGATAAAATAAAGCCGAAAATTAATGAAGATGAGAAGTCTATTTTTTCAAAGGTAGTTGAAGGGGATTGATGAATGAAGTTTTTAGACGCATTAGCAAAAATGGAATCAGGCGGAAATTATAAAGCTTTTAACAAATATGGTTATGCAGGCAAGTACCAAATGGGCGAAATGGCAATGATTGACGCAGGTTACTATATCAAAAAAGGAAATTTTAACAATGATTGGAGTGGATTTTTTACCGGAAAAGACGGAGTCTATTCAATAACGGATTTTCTTAATAATCCACAAGCGCAAGAAAATGCGCAAATAATTTTTAAAAAGCGTCAATGGGGATATTTAAAGGCAGTTGGCGCAGATAAATATATAGGAAAAGTGATAAACGGTTATACAATAACAAAATCAGGATTGCTCGCCGGCGCGCATTTGAAAGGTGCTGGGTGCGTAATTAATTATTTGAAATCAGATGGAAAGAATAACGCGTGTGATGCGTTTGGAACATCAGTCGAAACGTACATGAAGAAGTTTGCAGGTTATGATGTTAAGGAGATTTGTTAATATTGTTGTAAAACTTTTTATAGAGGTTAGCAAAAAAAATTTTTAGGTGTTTTAATTAAGATATGAATATTTTAAGAACGAATTTTGATAAAACTACAAAGCCAACTTTTATGGCACAAAGAAAACCTAAAGTTACTATTGTTTCTAAAGAAACTTTGCCTCGAAAAATCGAGTTAACAGAAATGGAAACTCAATATAATGAGGTTAATAAAGAATATCATAAAGCATTACATGATTCTTATGTACAAAAGAGAAATTTAAGCAGTTATTATTCAGCACAAGATAAATTTGAATATCGAGAAGTAATGAAGAAGAAAAATCGTTTAAATGCTAAACTTGATAGAATGTCAAAAAAGGCAGGAATTGATAGATTTGTATTGGAAAACACTATTGAAGCTAAAAAGCAGTACAATAGGTATGCTCCAAAATTGTTTAGGGCTGAAACAAAAATGGCATTAAAAGAAGTCGAAAAATTGATTTTTGAAGTTGTAACAAATAAAAATGCCTTAGTTACACTTGCTGCTTTAATTTCTCAATGTAAGAAAATGTTGAAAAAATAAAAAATAATAATATTTTGTATGAAGTTATCTTACTTATCATTATGATAAGTGAGATAATTTATTGTGCGTTTATTTGTTAAAAGGAGTAAATATGACAATAACATTATTAGATTTATATAATACGGCAGCAACGCAAGAATGGTCGATGTATGATAACGATGCGACTTCAGGTGATGAATTCGAAAAATCTCTTGTATTAGCATTGAATAAAGCGTTGCAGGAGATTCTTTATTCTTATGAATTTAGTTTCCGTAATAGAACACATATTCTGTTCACAATTCCGCGAATCAATACTTACGATTTGCCTAACGGTATGATTAAGAAAAATTTGGAAGGTGATTATTGTGTTAAACTTGGAACAAAATTCTTAAAACGAATTGAAACTCCTGAAAAATTGGATGAAAAATCTGGCATTCCGGAAGGTTTTTATTTAAATAATGATAAAATTTATTTTTATCCAACACCAAATGAACAATCGATTGTAACGATTGACTATATAACGTTGTGTATTGGAGAAAACAAAGACGGAGAAGAAATTTTTACGCTTAAAGAAGATGACGATGTTGTTTTTGTGCCAACGCATTTAGAGGAATTATTGAAAAATGCAGTTATTTCAAGAGCAATGTTGAATTCTATAGCGTCAGAAAGTGATGAGAATTTTTCTGCTTATAAAAAACAGTCTGAAACCGCGTATAGATTATTGGTAAAATATGCGAAGGGAGTTGATGGCGAAAAGAAGATTTGTTTGTAAAAATGTTTTGAGATTTTGAGAAATGCGATTGACAAAAAGGGTAATATCGTAAATAATAAAAGTATAGGGAACCTGAGTACAAGGTTCTAGATTGTACTCAGTCCACCGTTCTCTATAATGCAGATAAAGAACTTAAAAATAGTAGCAGTGCAATTGCTACTATTTTTATTAGTAATTCAGTGCACATAGTCGCATCCTCCTTTCTAGCTTAATTCCACCAATTACTGTTGTGCTAGAGGCAGGAGCTTTAA
>CAKVJE010000117.1 GCA_934754735.1 uncultured Candidatus Melainabacteria bacterium | reverse complement strand
TCCCTACCCTTCTCCCTAGGAGAGGGTGCAAAGTCGTTCAATTGTTTGTATTTAGTGTGCTGGCATTATAAGATTTTTGTAGTAATTCATCGTATTTACCCCACACCCGCACTCGTAAGATTCGCACAGCTCATCTACGATTGCTCCCTCTCCCTCAAGGGGCGAGGGGATGTATGTCTATTTTGTCCTAATTCGCGGATCTGCAATCATTAGCAGAATATCCGCTATCAAATTACCTAATATCAACATTATTGTCCCCATCATTAATGACGCCATAACCAAATTAATATCAGATTTCATAACAGCCTCTAAAATCAGACGTCCAAGCCCAGGAAACTGAAAAACGTATTCAGTAAGCGCAGCACCGCTCAAAAGTCCTGCAAATTCAAACCCTAAAAGTGTTATCATAGGATTTATTGCATTTCTTAGAGCGTGTTTAAAAATAACTTTGCCCTCACTCAAACCTTTTGCACGAGCAAATTTCACATAATCACTATCCAAAACTTCAAGCATATTTGCCCGCATTTGTCTTTGTAAGCCCGATAAAGATATTGTAAACAAAACAATTACAGGTAAAACAAGGTGTTTAGACAAATCTAAAGCTTTTCCGCAGAAACTCATTTCGTTGAAATCATAACTGGTTAATCCTCCAACAGGAAACCAACCGGTTTTTACAGCAAAAATCAACATTAAAATTGCAAAGAAAAACGATGGAATCGCCATTCCGACACTTGAAATTACTGTTAAAATTCTATCAAATGCCGTTTCCTTCTTTATCGCAGCCAAAACTCCAAGCGGAATGCCAACAATCCAAGTCATAAAAATTACAATTGAGGTTAACAAAAGTGTATTTGGAATTCTTTCTTTTAGTTTAGTTGAAACTTTTTCACCTGCGGAAGTATACCCCAAATCCCCTTGAACAAAAGATTTTGCCCAAGAAACATACTGGATATAAATCGGTTTATCCAATTTCAAGCGCTTCATTTCCTTATCCAAAGTTTCTTGAGAAATCGAAGGATTTAAGCGAAGTTCTGCAAGCGGATCGACTGGCGAAAGTCTGATTATAAAAAAGCTTATTAAAGATACCAAAATTAAAAGTGGTATAACTTGCAGAATGCGTTTTAGTATGTATTTGAATAAATTCATTTCTTTTCCTTGTTAATAATTGTACGCCTACCCGCCCCTTGAGGGAGGGTCGAAATCTTTGATTTCGGGGTGGGGTCTACTCAACATAAACCTCATCCAGATTGTAAATCAATCCGCTCAGAGAAGTCGGAAATATGTTTTTAAACTTTTTCCTGATTGCTGTAATTCTAATTGGTGAATACAAATAAATTATAGGTTTTTGATTATAAATAATCGTCTGATACCTGTCATACAAAGGTTTGCGTTCTTCATACGTAAGTTTGAGCGCACCCTCTCTAAAGATTTCATCCAGCTCTTTTTCCCAATCCAGTCTATCATCAACGTTACAACCATTTGGACGCTGATTAAACAAATGCAAACTTCCATTTGAAGTCCAAACATTTTTGCCGTCGTGCGGTTCTAGCGGAGTTCCGGTAAGTCCCATTATCGCCATATCCCAGTCATTTGTATTTGTCATTTTATTCACGAGAGAATTAAATTCTACAGGCTTAAAGTTTACCTTCATTCCTAAATCTTCTAAATCCTGTTTAACCATGACACCTAGCGCTTCGCGCTCAAGATTACCTGCATTTGTATATAAATCAAAATCTACTCGATTATTTGAAGAATCATACAATTTTCCGTCTTTTTGCTTAAAACCTGCTTTTTCAAGACTTTTTTTCGCAACATTCAAATCACACGGATGCCCTTTAATATATTTGTTTAAATATATAGAATTCAAACTTTCTGCTGTAAACAAAGGTTCTGCGACGCCTGATGCAATATTTTGCACCATATTTTTTCTATCAACCGCCCAATCAATTGCAGCTCTAAAATCCCTATTTGCAAACCATTTTTGCTTTATAGGGTTTACATAAGGCTTGCCGTTTTTATCTTTTCGATTATTTAGATTAATTACCAAAAACAAAGTTCCCGTATCAGGGCCTAAATTATAAACTTTATAATCTGATTTTGCTTCATTAAGTTTATATTGCGCAACATTCGCACCACGAATTCCCAAAACATCAATTTCCTTGGCTTCAAATTTCAAAATTTCATTATTTGAATCACCAACAATCATATAAACAACTTTGTCTAGATAAGGCAATTTTTCGTTTTTAAGATTAATTTTGTAATAATTCGGATTGCGTTCAAATATAACTCTTTGCGCCGCAACATATTCTTTTAATCGAAATGCGCCACCAGATACAATAGTTTTAGGATTTGTATCAGGATTTAAAAAGGCGTTAAATACAGACTCGCCCTTATCCGAATATGGTTTGAAATAATGTTTAGGTACGATAGGATAAGAAAGTTGTCTTAAAAATGGCGCAAATGGTTTTGGAGTTGTGAATTTTACTGTATAATCATCAAGTTTCACCAGCTCTGGTAATTTACCGTCAACCTTCATCGCATCCATTGCAGAAGGATTACCCAATCCCTTAAACACAATTTCATTATAAGTATACATTACATCGTCCGCAGTAATTGGCCTACCGTCTGACCATTTTACTCCGCGTCTTAGATGTATAAAGTAATCATTACCATTGATTTCAAAAGATTTTGCAAGTTGTGGCTGAACTTGACCTGTTCTCGGATTTGTACCAAAAAGCCCATCGTACAGCATTCCTGCCATTGAAGATGATGTTGCGTCTTTTGTATTACAAGGATTGAATGTTTTTGGCTCTCCAATAGTAGAAAGTACAAGCCTTCCGCCAAATTTCCCAACCGGAGCTTGTGATTGTAAATAATCTACCCCATTTATTGTAACATTTTTCTCTTGCGCAGGATACTGAATAATACCTGATTTATTTTCAACAGTCTGCAATTCAATATTTTCCGGTTTATCAGCTCTTATACACGCTTTTAAACAAAGCCCCAAAATTAATGTTAAAACGACAATACTAAAAATTCTCTTCATGAAAATAAGAATACCATGTTAAATAACTTTTTTCTTAGTCCATAAGGCTAAAATCATGTAACGAAATGTAACAATTTTTGAAAAAATGGTCATGAATTCTAAAGTTTTTAGTCAAATGTGCCGATATACATGT
>CAKVJE010000116.1 GCA_934754735.1 uncultured Candidatus Melainabacteria bacterium | reverse complement strand
ATGAAATAGAACTTAATCTTTGACCAGCCATTTTCGTAAAGCGTTAGAGCAGCATTAATAATTTGTTCTTCTGAAATATTTTTCTTAATAACATTTCTTAAACGCTGACTTCCCGCTTCCGGAGCAAGTGTCATGCCGGATTTACGGACAGATTGAACAAGATTCGCAAGCTCAAGATTAAATCCGTCTATACGTTGGCTAGGAAGCGAAACAGAGATTTTCTTTTCATTAAAATCAACAGCCAATTCTTTTATGACTTCTTTGATATTGGAATAATCGTTTGAAGATAGTGAAAGCAAAGAATATTCATCGTAGCCTGTATTGTTAATAAGTTCTTTTGTTATTGTAATAATATCTTCTGCCGAACGCTCTCTAACAGGCAAGGTTACGTGTCCGGGTTGGCAAAAACGGCACATTCTACCGCATCCGCGACGAATTTCCACAATCGCTCTATCGTGAACTGAGCTTGAAAACGGAATCGGATAAGAAGTTGAAGCTAGTTCTAGAGTCAATGGCGCAAGACGCTTTTCAACAGGGCGCATACCCTCCCCTTGAGGGAGGGTCGAAATCTCTGATTTCGGGGTGGGGTCATTACTCCCGCAAGGGGCGAGGGGAACATTGCTCCAACAACCTTTTATCTTGCATAAATCTTCAATTCTTTCTTTTCTTGGTAAACCTTTTGTACGCTCAAGCGACGCACAAACATCCACCATCATTTCTTCGCCGTCTCCGATACAAAATACGTCGATAAATTCGCACATTGGAAGCGGATTATAACAACAAGGTCCGCCTGCTAAAACTATTGGTTCGTTATCTTTTCGTTCGTCATTTCTAACAGTAATTCCTGACATTTCAAGCATTTTTAAAACAGTCGGATAAGATAATTCATATTGTAGAGAGAAACCTATACCGTCAAAATCTTTGAGCGCACGCTTAGACTCCACGCCGTATAAAAATTCGGGTTTAAAATCAGGCTCGGGCGCGTAGGCTCTATCGGCCATCATGCCTTCTTGCGCATTGACTCTATCATAAATAATTCTAACCCCAAGATTGCTAATCCCGATTTCATATTTATCAGGGAATACAAACGCAAAACGAACTTTCGCTTTGTCAAAATCTTTGTTGTATGATAAAAATTCTCCACCCACATATTGGTAAGGTTTTGTAGCTTTATATAAAGCTTCTTGCTGATCTCTAAAAAAACAATTCATAATAAATCTATAATATAACAAACTGTAACAATTTAGCAATTTTTTTATAGATTTTGTTTTAATATAAATAAGTGTAGTTTTCTGGAAAATGTGGCATGGTAAGTTCTTATTATTATGATGGTAATCAATATATTCCGCGAACGCAAAGCGATAGCTCAAAAGGCTTTATCTTAGCAAGTATTGCGTCTTCTGCAATTATGGGGACTTTGCCTGCTTTTTCAAAACCATTTACTTCTCAATTAATTAAAGAACATACGCAAAATGATTTATATAAAGATGCTTTTGAGAAATCAATAAAGGTTGCAGGTCTGGAAGAAAAAGGCGTTAAAATTATTCCCGCACAGTTACTTCATAATATGTCTGATGTTTGTTGCGGACAAAACGCTTATTATCAACCTTCAACCAAAAATATTGTAATAAATACGGACAAAATTTCTATTGCAGGTTTTCATGAAGCAGGTCATGCTTTAAATGATTTGAAAGGCAAAGTGGGTAAACTTTTAAGTAAAATGCGTTGGCCGGGACGTGCCGCTGCAGGTTTGATGGGGTATGTGGCACTATTCCAGCGCACAAAGCCAAAAGAAGCTCCACGCGACGGAATGGACGTAGTTAAAGACAATTGTGGAAAAATTGCTTTTGCTTGTATGCTACCTACTGTTTTCGAAGAAGGAATGGCAAGTTATAAAGGCGTTAAACTGGCTAGAAAAACGGGACTTGCAGAACCTTTAATTAAAAATATGAAAAAGTTGTACGGCAAAGCGCTTTTGACTTACATAGGACAAGCTGTCGCAACAGGCTTGGCAGTAGGAACGGCAAGTAAAATAATGGATTACTACAGTCGACCTAAAAAAGTTAAAACAGAAGATTTCTTTTCTTTTTAGATATAAAAATAAATGGTCTGCTTTATTTAAAACAGACCATTTGTTTTATAGCTTAAAAATATTATTTCAACGCTTCAACTGCTGTAACGACAACTTCCGCAGCTTCTTCCGGTTTGACTTTAGAAATTTCTTCTGTTTCTCTTACTTTAAATTCTACAAGCCCTTCGCTAATAGTTTTACCAACTGTGATTCTATAAGGGAAACCGATTAAATCTGCGTCTTTGAATTTAACCCCTGGACGTTCATCACGGTCATCAATAACCGCTTCAACACCATGTTTTCTTAATGTTTCATATAAATCATTTGCAACCTTCATTTGAGTTTCGTCTTTTGTGCTTACAGGAATAATCACTGCGTGGTATGGCGCAATTGCAAGAGGCCACTTGATACCGTGTTCATCATAATGAGCTTCAACCGCAGCTGCTGCTGTTCTCGAAATACCAATACCATAACATCCCATAACAAAAGGTTTTGCTTTACCGTCAGTATCCAAATAAACTGCGTTCATTGGTTTAGAATACTTTGTACCCAATTGGAAAATATTACCAACTTCAATACCTCTTGTAACTTTTAGAGGCTTTCCACATTCAGGGCAAAGTTCTCCGGCTTCAACTAAACGAATATCAGTAACAATTTCCGGTAATTCGATTTCTGAACCCCAATTTCCGCCTACCATGTGAGCATCTTTTTTGTTTACTCCGACAACAAAGTTTTTCAATTCTTTAACAGTTTCATCAGCTACGATTTGAACATCGTATTCGCCATATTTTTTCAAACCTTTTGGTCCGATAAATCCACGTTCTGCATCAAAACCGTTTTCTGCCATCATTTCTTCAATTTCGCCTGCGGTTGCAATTCTAATATCCATGCCGCCAACAGCGTTCATAAGTTTTGTTTCTTCAACTTGTTTATCACCTCTGATTAATGCTAAAACAGGCTTTTTATCAACAATATAAAGAAGTGATTTTACAATAATTGTTGCAGGGATTTTTAAGAAATCACACAATTCTTCAATTGAATGAGTATTTGGCGTATCAACAATTTCAGCTTTTTCAAATTTGCCAACAACTTCTGCGGGTTGTAATTTTGAAACTGCGTGATTTGAGT
>CAKVJE010000115.1 GCA_934754735.1 uncultured Candidatus Melainabacteria bacterium | reverse complement strand
AAGTATGAAATTTTTATAATATATTGATTTGTGATAGTTGGATTTTCAGGGTGCATTTGCACCCTTTTTATTTACAAATCTTGATTTATTTCTTTTTCTAGCTCAGGTTCTTCTACCCATACAAGAATTATTGGTAAAGGCGGGGCTTCAAAAGGATTTGAAGTTGCTTTATCATACTTGTTTATTTTTCTATTTAACAATTTAAAAAAACTTTTTACTTTCATAATTATATATTTACATCTATAAGCCAAGCTTTAATCAGTAAAAAGTCTTAATTTAAAATTTGGTTATTAATCATTAGACTTAGTTAAATAAATTAAGCCCGATTATAAAAAACACTTAGTTTATTTTTTGCAGATACAGCTTCAAATCTGCAATTCTCATATCTACAGCAAGAATTACATCTTTCATCTGTAAATCCAGACGTTTTGCACCTTTAAAACACGTATGAAAAAATAAAATCGTAGAAGTTGCCTTAACTAAATCATCCTTCATTTGTTTTATCTTAGCGTAAATTGTCGGGTCAACAATTTCTTTATTTTCACAAAGAGCTGTAAAAATATCTCCGAACCACCATTGAACTTCCTCTACATTATTAGCCTTCAAACCTTTTTCAGCTTTTTTTAGATAAGTGGAAATTAACGAATAAACTTCAACCAATTTCTGTTTTTTTTGTGGCAAAAATTTCTTAAAGTAAGCCATTGTTTGTTCATAACCAACATTTATCAAATTGCGTCTGGCATCTTTGTTTAAATTAAAATCTGCAAAAAATACATCGCCCGTATCAATTCTTACGCAATCGTAACGGTCATTTGAGCCAAACATTTCGGTTACAAAATCCGTAGCAACATCCGTTACACAGCTGTAAATTGTATTAATAAAGGAAATCGGGTTTGCTTCATCCTTGCTGTAATCGCCTTCCAAACGGAATTCCAAGATTCTGCTTTCTGAATTATCTAAATTTTCTGATAATTTCCACATAGGAGACGCCTTCTGCAAGTCTCCGTCTACAAGAAAAGAATCTTCGTATTTATAAGGCGCCATAAGCCCTGGCATGCTGGAAGAAATTTTGATTGCTTGTGCAATTTCAAATTTTGGTGTAACATTTTTGGAAAATTCTTGAGAAGCAAACTTCGTCAAGTTTGTTGTTATAATTACAAGCTTCTTTTCTAAATCTTCAAAATTTATATTACGTCCTCGCACGTTTTCGACTTTTTTAGACAAAAGCTCATTCAACCAATCTTGAAAAATCTCACCTTTAGATAGAGCAAAAGCCTTACCGAAGCCCAAATGAATATCTTTAAAGAGGTCAAAATTAACCTTCATAAAAATATTTTCTAATTCATAAGACTTATAACCACAAGCAACAAGAGAAGCTATAACAGAACCAACTGAAGAACCGCCAATTATATCATATTCAATTCCAAGCTCTTCCAACGCTCTAATTGTTCCAATATACGCCATTCCTCGAATTGCGCCACCGCCAAATAAACAAGTATATTTTAAAGGATTAGTCATTAGCTCCTGCCTTTGTTTTTTACTTCTTCTGATTTTTTATTATACATTTTTAAATGTTTTCCAAAAGTTTTACCACAAAACATTGTTCTTTTATAATAATCAATTCCGTATTCCGGTTCAAGATATGATTTTTTTACATTTTCTTTTTTTACATAAATTGCACAAATTCGTCCATCAAAAATATGTACCCAATTTGGGTCTTTATCAAGAACTTCACAGATATCAGTAGCCTTATTCGGCATAAGAATTTCTGTCTGATAATTCTTTAAAATATCCTGCCAATTTTCTTCCGCTAACCAAAAATTTCGAAGAGTTAAAAATTCTTTATTATCATAAACTTCCTCATATCTGCCATCCATATAGATTAAATTGTCCGGATAAAGTTTATAAGAAACATAACTTCCATAACCAAAAGGTACAACAATATTACCTTTAATATTATTAATCATAAGAAATTCTGTTTCATAAAGCGGATATTTATATAAATCACATCTCGGATACATTGGTGAAGAAAATGGAACAGCTAAAAGCGTACAAACTAAAACGGCAGGATAAAGCGCTTTTTCCAAAATTTTCAATAAATTTTTGCAAGGAATTTTTAGACGTACAACAAATTTCTTCAATCTAAAAATTAACACCATAATATCGCTATAGCAAAGAGCTGCTGAGACAATCAGAGTTAGTGAAAGCAATTTAACATGTGCTAAACCTGAATAAAGAGTTACCGCTAAAACTATAATTTTAGTTATATCAATTTTCTTTTTACCAATCAAACTTACACCAAAAGCGAAAATTCCATAAAGACTCGGTAATATATAGTACCAGAAATGGCGTGCTGCCAAGAAGCTCCACCATTCAACAATATATTTTCTATGCATTGTTGTAGCAGATAGCAAAAATCCTAAATATTTATATCCATAAGGGTTTACAATTAACAGCGGTGTTGAAATTGCAAGCAAAGCGAAATACTTTTTCCAAGGCTTTTTGCTTAAAATAGCTCCAGCCATATACATAAATATCAAACCTAAACCTGATACAACTCCACCATGAAGATTATTCCAAATAATCACAGCAGGCGGAATTATCCAAATCGCGTTAGTTGCATAATTTTTTCTTAATTTTTCCATTAGGTATAGGAATAAGCTAAAGAAGAAAAAACTAAACAAATGGCAACGAATACCTGAAGAATTAACGTGATAAAACAAAGCTAAAAATACGGTTATGAATAGTAATGACGTAGGATATTTCGGTTTTTGGAGCTTTTGAGTTTTGATTACAAAAATTGAAGTTCCAAACATTAAAATTGTTTGAAGAAGAATTGTTCCAAATGCGCCAAAGTATTTTAAAAATAAATAAAATACAACGCCTGATCCCCATTCGTGATCATACCAAGGATGAGTCGGCGTGTATGACAAGAAGTCTTTGAACGGTAAAATCCCTTGTTCTATAAAGCGTTCACCAACGATTAAACGCGCGAAAAAGTCGTAATCGTAGTTTACGGAAAGACAAGAAAGAGTAAGACATATTAGAAAAATTGTTGTGAATAATAATATTTGTTTTTTTTGTTTCATTTTACCCCTCCCATTCCCTCTCTGTCACTATCGTGACATCTCTCCCACTAAATGGATGTTGTGGGCGAGAATTAAGTTTTAATTCTATCTATACCTCCCCCGTGGAGAGGGAATACGCTTGCGATGTTCATTTTTTTTGTAGGTTGGGGTTTCATCCCAACATTTTTCTTATAAAAATTATACCAAAAACACTTTTTATGCTAAAATAATTAACGAGTTTAGGAGATTAGAGTATGGGATTAACATTAGTAGAAAAGATTATTTCAGA
>CAKVJE010000114.1 GCA_934754735.1 uncultured Candidatus Melainabacteria bacterium | reverse complement strand
GAAATCGAACTTAAAGAAAGAAAATTAAGAATCGAAGACGCACTTAACGCTACAAGAGCTGCTAACGAAGAAGGTATCGTTCCAGGTGGTGGTGTTGCTTTAATCAGAGTTCAACAAGAACTTGAATCAAAAATGAACACAATAGCATTCGATACAGATGACGAAAAGAGCGGTTACAAAATCTTAACTGCTGCTCTTGATGTTCCTCTTCGTTCAATCGCTTTCAACTCTGGTGCTAAATCAGATGTAGTTGTTGAAAACGTTAGAAACGAAAAAGATGCTTACGGTTATGACGCATTATTAGACAGATACACAGATATGTTTGCAGCAGGTATTGTTGACCCTGCTAAGGTTACAAGAAGTGCTCTAGAAAACGCAGCATCTGTTGGTTCTATGTTGCTTACAACTCAAGCAGCTGTTATCGACATTCCGGAAGAAACTAAAGCTCCTGATATGTCAGCAATGGCAGGCATGGGTGGTATGGGCGGCATGATGTAGTTACTTTTTCTGTAGAAAAAGTAACCAAAAAGACTTTTCATACTTGGTCGAAAGGCATTGGTAAGATTACAAAATTAAATTGTAACACACCAGTGCCTTTCTCGTATTTGAACTACTAGCCTAACGACATAGACGTTTGGTCGGCTACTCAATAAAACTACAAAATTATATTAAGACTACTAGCTCCGCCTCAAAGTGGGGCTAGTAGTTTTTGTTTATAAGAAAAAATAACCCAAAAAACTTTTCATACTTGGTCGAAAGGCATTGATAAGATTACAAAATTAAATTGTAACACACCAGTGCATTTCTCGTATTGGGACTACTAGTTTAGCGAAATAGACGTTTGGTCGGCTACTAAATGAAACTATAAAATTATATTAAGACTACTAGCCCCGCCTCAAAGTGGGACTAGTAGTTTTTTGTTTATAAGAAAAAGTAACAAAAAAGACTTTTCATACTTGGTCGAAAGGCATTGGCAAGCTTACAAGATTAAATTGTAACACACCAGTGCCTTTCTCGTATTTTAACTACTAGCCTAACGACGTAGACGTTTGGTCGGCTGCTCAATAAAACTACAAAATTATATTAAGACTACTAGCTCCGCCTCAAAGTGGGGCTAGTAGTTTTTGTTTATAAGAAAAAATAACCCAAAAAACTTTTCATACTTGGTCGAAAGGCATTGATAAGATTACAAAATTAAATTGTAACACACCAGTGTCTTTCTCGTATTTGAACTACTAGCTTAGCGCGTTCCCTCGCCTTACAAGAGAAATCAAGGGGCAAATGTTTTTAAAAATTTATACCGGCATGTGGTCAGAATAAATCACACTCGACCAATCACCTTCGAAATAACTAATTTGAGTTAAAGTACCGGTCTTGATTAAATTTTTAAATTGATTTACCGGAGTTAATTCTAATGTTTTTGCAATCGCAGATTGAATTACGTCAGGAGAAGCTACAACAATAATACGATTACCGCGGTTTTCTTCTACCAGTTTGTCTATTATATCTGAAACTCGCTTGTTAAAGACTTCTAATGATTCACCGTTGTTAGGTTGTTGTAAAATCACTTCCGGCCCGTATTGGTCAAACAAATCCTCATAAGAACGGCCATTCCAATCGCCATGATTTCTTGCCGGTAAATCTATAATTGTAATTTTTTTCTTAAATAGTTTTGCTATAATTTCCGCCGATTGTGTACATCTGGCAGAAGCACTTGTGTAGATTTTATCATAAGCAACAGCTCTATTTTCAAGGTAACCACAGACTTTTTCCATCTCTTCTTCCCCAAATTCGTTTAATTTTGGGTACTTTTCGGTGTCGCAAATTATGCCGTCCAAGGTATGAACAGTTGCACCGTGGGATACGAAAGTTATTTTACATTTACGTTTAAACATATTAGTTACCTCTATTTATGTCATTATAGCATAAAACTCGGATTTTTAACAAACCCGAGTTTTATAGTGTATTAATTTAATTTTTAACTATGCCAAAGCTTTTGATTTTTCAACACAATCAATCAAAGTTGAAGCAACAGTTTTTTGTTCTTCTAATGTCAATTCTGGGAACATTGGAAGTGAAATAACCATTTCTGTATCTTTTTCAGTATTTGGAAGCATTCCTTTAGTCCAGCCAAGATGAGCGTGTACTTTTTGTAAATGCAATGGTACAGGATAATAAAGCATTGCACCAATTCCAGCTTCTTGCAACATTTTGTGAATATTATCTCTGTTAGGAATTTTAACTGTGTATTGGTGATATACACAATAAGTATCTGCCAATTCAGTAGGAGTTTGAATATCAGGACATCCTGCAAACAATTCGTTGTAAGTTTTTGCATGACTTCTTCTATCTTTATTCCATTCGTCAATATAGTTTAATTTAATTCTTAAAATTGCAGCTTGGATTTCGTCTAAACGAGAGTTTACACCGATTTCATCATGATAATATCTAACAGCACCACCATGGTTACGTAGAGCGATAATTCTGTTTCTCAAGTTTTCACTGTTTACAGTAATCAAACCGCCATCACCCATACCACCTAAGTTCTTAGTTGGGTAGAAGCTGTAGCATCCGATATCTCCGAATGTACCAACTTTTTGTCCTTTGTATTCTGCGCCGATTGCTTGACAGCAGTCTTCAATTACATATAAATTATGACGTTTAGCAATATCCATAATTGCATCCATATCACATGGTTGACCATATAAGTGAACAGGAATAATTGCTTTTGTTTTTGGTGTAATTCTTTCTTCAATTTTTTTAGGGTCTATATTGAATGTATCAGGATCGATATCTGCAAATACCGGAGTAGCACCTACAATACCGATAGCTTCAGTTGTAGCAACAAATGTAAAAGCAGTAGTAATAACTTCATCCCCAGCACCGATATCTAAAGCTCTTAAACCTAAATGTAGAGCGTCAGTACCTGAATTCAATGCAACTGTATAATTACATCCGATATATTTTGCTAATTCAGCTTCTAATGCCTTACAGTTTGGGCCTAAAATATAAGAGCCTGAACGTAATACTTCACAAACTGCTTTTTCAACTTCTGCGCCTATTTTAGCGTATTGTCTTTTTGAATCTAAAATTGGTATCATATAATATCCTCCTGTTTTTCTCTCTATATAATTATAGTAGCACACATAAATCAGGTCTTTATATAATCTTAACTCCAACGAACGATAAAAAAAATATAAGAGCTAAACTGTGTATTCTGTGAACATTTTTTAAGAAGAATTTTGAAAAGACTCGACATTTAATCTTTTTTCGGGTAACATAGGTTTATACTAGCCCAATAATAGTTAAAGGAGAAAAAGAAATGCAAGTAATATTGAAAAAAGAAGTTCAAAACATTGGCGAAGCAGGCGATTTAGTAAACGTTAAAGACGGTTACGCTAGAAATTTCCTAATTCCAAAAAACTATGCAGAAGTAGCTACTGAAGGTGCTTTAAAGAACAGAGAACAAAACTTAGCAAGACTTCAAGCTAAACAAGAAAAATTACACC
>CAKVJE010000113.1 GCA_934754735.1 uncultured Candidatus Melainabacteria bacterium | reverse complement strand
CAATATACCGGTGGGACAGGTGGAACAACAGGAACTTACTCATCATTCGGTGTAAACAGCTTGGGAAATTATTCCGGTTTTCCTAGCGGATACGCATCAAACTTCGGTTATCGCCAAAGTGGAACAACAACAGGTGGAGCTTCCGGCATCCAAAATCTTTTAACAGGTTTTGGTTCATCTGATGGCGCAACAACAGGCTTTGCATCCGGAATCGGAAGCATTGCAGATATTGCAAGCACAGCTGCTTATGGAGTTGGAACTGCTAACGGTTACGGAATCGGAGCTTCTAACATATTAATGCCACTTGCCGGACTTGTTTCAGGTTGGGGCGGTATTATGACAGCAGCAGCTCCATATTTGGGAGAATTCGGTTTACCTGCGGTTGTTATGGGCAATTTGATGCAGGGAACAACATCTGCAGCATTATCTGCCTATCAAACAGTTTCCAGCAATATTGTTGCAAATGCTGATACAATACTTTCTCAAAAAGTTGCAAACATTGAAACAGTTTGCAAAATGTTAGATACGCAAGGCGACATTGTAAGAAAAATGCTTAAGGATGATATTGAGTCTGCAAGCAAAGATATTCAGGATTTGTAATGTGAGGTGAATAAGTGAATGAGTGAATAGGTGAATAAGTTCGTATAAAATATATTCAATGTTTAACTCAGCTTAATATTGACAATAACTAAAATGAACCTATTCACTTATTGACCTATTCACTTATTCACTTAAAGAAAAGAAATGCAAACACGAACATTTTTACGAAAAATTTTAGATCTGTTTTTTGATAACGCTATAGTGAAAACAATAGCGTCATTTGTAAATTTTTGTAACGAACAACGCTATTACAACCAAAAAGAATTAAAGTTTTTGAAAAAAATGCCGTTAAATAATAATGTAGTAAAAAATGAATACTACAAAAATCGATTTATTTTCAACAGTATTACTTCTAATAGGACCGGTTCTAAATAATATGTTAACTAATGTAACAAATACCCTACTAAAAAGGCAATTTTTTAGCTTATCGTGTTTTATAATACATGTAGGCTTAGAATGCATAGGAGAAAATGCTTATGCGTGAAGAACTACAAGATAATGTAAAACGACTAATGAACTTTGTGAATTTTGCTCGTTCATTCTTTAAACGAAAAAATCCATTAAAGGCATTACTCGTCGGTTTAATATCAAGCCTTAAGGATATGCTTACCATTAGACAAAAACTAAAAATGGCAAAGTATAGGGTTAATTATCACAAGCATCAGTTGCACAAAATGGAAAGCTTGATTGCAGAAAGTAATGAACACACATTCCTGAAAGGCAAGAACTTAAACGAAACAAGATAAGGAACGTGTGTTATGGGATTAATAGCCTCAAGTTTCAGAATGATGTACTTAACAGCATATAAAATATCGCTGGAAACAAAAGTGCAGTGGATTGCATCTGCCAAGATGGAGTTAGTTGCCTCTTCTGATGAAATTATGGCTCTAGGTAATGACTTAGATCCCGACAACCCCGCAGTTAAACAATTAGAGGCTCGACGAGATAAACTCACTATTTTAGAGAAAAAATTAGACTTGCAAATGCAAGAATATCAAACCAGATTACAAATGGTTGATACTGAATTAAATTCTGCAAAAGGTGCTGTAAATTCAGCAATTCAAAGCTCTTTCAGTTATAACTTTGGTCAATAAGTCAAAAAATTAAATAGTTTTTATTAGAAGAGCGCCTTCTCCAAGGAGAGGGCGCTCTTCTTTAAAATTTTCAAGTTAAAGTATTAGAATTTTATAATAACTTCCACTATGAGAATTTCAAATAATGTCAAGACAAAAAATAAAAGTTATCATGGACAGTAGTGCCCGAGGGAGGGGATGCGCTTAAGACGTTCAAACAAGCGAGTCTCGCTCCCCTCTCCTTTTTTCAATTTGACATGGAGAGGGTGCCGAAGGCGGGAGAGGGTATTATAAACATTTCCATGCTACAATAATTCGCAAAAGGATTTTCATGTACTACAACCACAATAATCTAAACAATGCAAAAACAATGCGTTCCAATATGACTAATGCCGAAGCAAAAATGTGGTACTACTTGCGTGCTAAAAGATTTTTTGCTCTAAAATTTAAACGTCAAGTTTTAATTGGAAACTATGTTGCTGATTTTGTATGCGAAACTAAAAAAATAATAATTGAAATTGATGGTGGTCAGCATAACGAAAATGATAATATAGTTCAAGATAAACAACGCTCTTTTTATTTAGAAAATAACGGATATAAAGTCTTGAGATTTTGGAATAATGATGTGTTGAATAATATTGAAGGTGTATTGGAAGTTATTAGGCACGAGATATTTGGTAATGAGAGTTTATAATACCCTCTCCCTAACCCTCCCCCGAGGGAGGGGATGCGCTAAAGACATCCAAGCAAACAAGTCCTGCTCCCCTCTCCTTTTTCAATTCTACATGGAGAGGGTGCCGAAGGCGGGAGAGGGTGTTATTAACTTATCTCTCTCATGAAGGAGGACATGCGCTAAAGACGGTCAGATAAACGAGTCTCGCTCCCCTCTCCTTTTTTTCAATTCTACATGGAGAGGAAAACGAGAAGGCGGGAGAGGGTGCTAACAAACTACCACTTGAAATTATTGTAAATTTTTTGTAATATATATTTATATAAATATATTTATAAATTTATAAGAAGAGGAAAATATTAAATGTTCGAACGTTTTACTGAAAAGGCGATTAAAGTCATTATGCTTGCTCAAGAAGAAGCAAGAAGACTTGGTCATAATTTTGTCGGAACTGAGCAGATTTTGCTTGGTTTAATCGGCGAAGGAACAGGTATTGCCGCTAAAACTCTTAAATCTATGGGTGTAAACCTTAAAGATGCAAGAGTTGAAGTTGAAAAAATTATCGGCAGAGGCTCAGGCTTTGTTGCCGTAGAAATTCCGTTTACCCCAAGAGCAAAAAGAGTTTTGGAACTTTCTTGGGATGAAGCAAGACAACTTGGGCATAACTACATCGGAACAGAACACTTACTTTTAGGCTTAATCCGCGAAGGCGAAGGTGTTGCAGCAAGAGTTTTAGAAAACCTTGGTGTAGATTTGAACAAAGTTAGAAGCAATGTTGTTAAAATGTTAGGTGATTCTAAACCACAAACCGCATCAGCCGGTGTTGGCGGTTCATCTTCAAGTTCTCAAACTAGTAAAGTTAAAACTCCTAGCCTTGATGAGTTTGGTACAGATTTAACTCAAGCAGCAGCAGAACTTAGACTTGACCCTGTTGTTGGCAGAGAAAAAGAAATTGAACGTGTTATACAAATTCTTGCAAGAAGAACTAAAAACAACCCTGTTTTACTTGGTGAACCGGGGGTTGGTAAAACTGCTGTTGCAGAAGGTCTTGCAATCAGAATTGTAAATAGTGAAGTTCCTGATATTTTAGAAAATAAAAAAATCATTCAGCTTGATATGGGCTTATTGATTGCAGGTACAAAATACAGAGGTGAGTTTGAAGAACGTCTTAAAAAGATTATGGACGAAA
>CAKVJE010000112.1 GCA_934754735.1 uncultured Candidatus Melainabacteria bacterium | reverse complement strand
GGCTGCAAGTCTTATGTTTAATGCGACTGTTTCAGTAATGGTAAGACTTCCGCAAGGAGGAGATAGCGAAATTACAGCTGAGTCTGTAAAAAAAAACTTTAAAATAGCGACACCTCAGCATGTTTCACAAGCGACTCCACAACCTCAACCAACTGCGCCAACTCCGCAAGTGAAACAAGTGGAAGCTCCAAAACAAGTTGCGCCACAAAAAGCGAACGAACAAGCACCTGTTCAAAATTTAAAAGAAGAACAATCTTTGCCTAAAACGGAAAAAGATAAAGAACGCTTAGAATCCGATCAAGAAAAAATGGTTATGGATTTATTTGACGGTAAATATATAGAATGACTTTTTTTATAAAATATGTCAATAAATGTTCAAAAAAATATAATCAGTTGGAGCATATAATTTTAGTTAATATTACATCATAATATCTTTATATAGTAATATTTTAAGGTAGAATATCCTAAGAAGGATGCAGGCTGATGAAAGAACTTGTTTGTTTAGCAATATTTATAATTTTAGCGACACTTTTTGCAGTAGCAATGGTAATTGCAGGCTTTATTTGTCAATACAGAAAAAAATCAGTTGTAAAAAACGAAACTTATGAATGCGGCATTGCACCTTCTATGGATGCCCGAATTGAGTTTGATGTTAAATATTTTAATTACGCAATACTATTTTTGATTTTTGATATCGAAACCATTTTTCTTTACCCGTTTGCAGTATCAATAAACGCTTTAGGCTTATTTGCAATTGTTGAAGCTTTTGTTTTTATCGCACTATTGTTCGGCGGTTTATTCTTTGCTATAAACAAGAAAATGCTGAGGTGGTTATAATGAATTTTGTAGTAACTTCAATTGATACAGTTCTTAACTGGAGTAGGGCAAATTCTTTATGGCCTCTTACTTTCGCAACCTCTTGTTGTGGAATTGAGATGATGCAAACAGTAGCTTCTGATAACGACATTGCAAGATTTGGTTCTGAAGTATTTAGAGGCTCACCTCGTCAAGCAGATTTACTGATATGCGCAGGAACGATTACGCATAAAATGGCGCCTGTTCTTTTAAGATTATATGAACAAATGCCTGAGCCTAAATACGTTATAGCAATGGGCGCTTGCACATGCGGTGGTGGAATGTTTGCAGAAACTTCTTATTCTGTTGTTAACGGAATTGATAAAATTATTCCTGTAGATATTTATTTACCAATGTGTCCGCCAAGACCCGAAGCCTTAATCGATGCTGTCATAAAATTGCAAAATAAGATTAAAAAAGAATCAATTATGAACAGAAAAAGTTTTGTAAATTCTCATTCTTCTAACTTAGAAGAAAAAAATGGAATGCTAGAACTAAAAGGAGGCGCGCAATGAACTGGAATGAATTTATGCGAGTTTTTAATGATTGCGAACTCAATGGGGACAAAATTATAATTAAAACCAAATTACACGACGCATTAAAATTTATTGTTGATAATTATTCTTATAATATTTTAAAAGAAATTATTGCAAATGATGCAGGTGAAGGTAAAACAGAGCTTATTTATCATTTATATTCAACTGATGATGAAGAAGATTTGTTTCTTGCGATTGTTGTACAAAATGAAACTGAATCCGTAACAGATTTATTTAAATCTGCAATTGCCGACGAAAACGAGATTTTCGACTTATTTGGCGTTAAATTTATTGGGAATCCAGATTTAAAACGACTGTACATGCCGGAAGATTGGAAAGGTTTTCCACTCCGCAAAGATTATATTCAAGATGATACGAGGTTAGCGTGGAATGACGACAACGAAGCTTAAATTAAATCTCGGACCGCAACATCCGTCTATGCATGGTGTTCTTCGCCTTATTTTAGAACTGGAGGGCGAAAAGATTTTGTCGTGCGAACCTGATGTGGGTTATCTTCACCGCGGAATGGAAAAAATGGCAGAAAAACTTAATTATATCCAATATTTGCCTTGCGTGGACAGAATTGATTATTTAGCAGGTTTTTTCTATTCTCAACTACTTTGTGATATTGTTGAAAAAGCAATGAACATAGAGCTTACGGATAAAATCCGAGCAATACGTGTCATGCTATTGGAACTCAACCGAATTTCATCACACTTACTTTGGATTGGCGCATTTTTAATGGATTTAGGCGCAGTTTCTCCGTTTTTCTACGCTTTTAGAGAACGTGAAATGATTTTAAGATATTTTGAACGCTTGACCGGTCAAAGAATGATGTACAACTATTTTCAATTCGGCGGAGTACGTAAAGATATTGATTATTTAGAAGATGTAGAAGAAATACTTTCCATTTTGCCTGAAAAATTAGACGACTACGAAAAACTGATTACAGATAATCCAATTGTCTTAAGAAGAACCGTCGGCAAAGGGATTTTAGATAAAGAAAAAGCCTTTAACTACGGAATTACCGGCGTTAATTTAAGAGCAAGCAATGTTGATTTGGATTTCAGAAATCAAGATACTTTATATAAAGGATTTGATTTTAGAACAATTGTTATGGATGAAAAAGATTCTTGGGCAAGATATAAAGCAAGAATTTTGGAAATTAAAGAGAGCATGAATATTGTTCATCAGGCTTTAGATTATTTGAAAAAAGCAGATAAACTGGAACAAAAATTGATTAATCCGATTAATTTAAAATTACCTGAAGGTGAATATCATTCTCAAATAGAAGCACCAAGAGGTTTGGCATGTTGTTATGTTAAATCCGACGGTTCTGATAAACCTTATCGTTTAAAATGGCGCACAGGCTCATATTATGCGGTAAATCTTTTAAGAGAATTACTTGTTGGAGAATACTTAAACGACGCTATTGCAATAGCAGGTTCTTTAGATATAATTTTGCCAGAGGTTGATAAGTAGAAGTGAATTATCTTTATTTTTTATATATAGAATTTCTTACAAAACACAATATTCCTAAACTTTTTGGGGATATAACTTTCTATTTTATACCTTTTTGTATAGTAGCCGTTGCGCTTCTTGTCGTAGTAATTTTTCTTGTGTTAGCAGAAAGAAAACTTTTGGGCTTTTTTACACAAAGAAAAGGGCCAAACAGAGTCGGATATTGGGGACTTTTACAAACAATAGCCGACGCATTAAAACTCTTATGCAAAGAGAATATAACACCGAACAAAGTTGATAAAACTCTTTTTAACATCGCGCCAATACTTGTTTTTATTCCTATGTTTACTGCTGTTGGAATAATTCCATACAGTTCAGAATTCACATTTGTGAATACTCAAACTAATGTGATTTTGTACTTAATTTTAGTTGCATTTCCTGTTTTGAGTATTTTTCTTGCAGGTTGGGCAAGTAACAATAAATATTCGCTCATGGGCGCAATGCGAAGTATTGCACAAATTTTAAGCTACGAACTTCCTATAACATTCACGGTTCTATCAGTCATCGCATTAGCTTCTTCAATGAACATGACTTCAATTACTTTAGCTCAAAGTTCAAAATGGGGACTTTTCGGTTGGTTCGCCCTTCCTTGTTTTTTAGGCTTAATAATAATGTTAATATGCATTTTAGCAGAGCTTAATCGTTGTCCGTTTGATTTACCTG
>CAKVJE010000111.1 GCA_934754735.1 uncultured Candidatus Melainabacteria bacterium | reverse complement strand
AGCTAGTATAGATAACAACAATAAAAATAAAAAGCCTATTTGAAGATGTTTTCAAGTAGGCTTTTTTATTGAATTTTCTTCAAAAAGTATGATGTCAATACAGTTTTTAACGCATGTAAATGTAAACTTTTGTAAACGCAAGTTTTTCTTAATAGGCATGGGGAGCATGGTCTATTGTAAAACTTTTATTCAAATTATTTACTTGATAAAAAGATAGGAAAATTATACTATATATACATACTTGAAAGGAGTGATGGCTACAAGGCTCGGGGGGAGTCAAAGATACAAAAAAGATTTATAATTTTAGAAAAAATTAAAGGAAAACATTTACCCAAAAAGAATTTTAAAAAACAAAACACAAATCAAAAAATTTAATTACAAATCAATTTTAAACTAGCAAATCTTTTCGAAAAAGATTTGAGAAATAGTAATTTGGGGTAGGAGATTATTGGGTTAAAAGGTTTCTTTTTTATAAAAGAAACCTTTTTATTTTACAACTTAAGCATAAAATTTAAAAAATCATTCAAAAATAGTACCAATTTTAATACCAATATGGCGAATGTTTGTTATTTTAAATTATTTTTATAATAAATAGGAATAATTTATAATGAGGTGAAAAATGTTAGATTTGTATATTTTAGAAAATTGTCCATATTGTCAAAAAGTTCTTACTTTTTTAGATGAAATTGATATTCCTTATAAAAAAATTGATATTAAATTTCAACCTAATGAAGAAGCATTGATTAAACTCGGGGGCAAAAGGCAAGTACCGTTTTTGGTTGATAATGATAGGAATATTCAAATATACGAATCTAACGATATTATTGAGTACCTTAAAACTATTGTTTAATCTTTGCAATGCAATAAATTTTAATGTTGTCTATAATGGATTGCTTTGTCGCCTTAAATAGGCATTGCACCTCGCAATTGTACATGTCAAGCAATGACGCCACGCTAAAAGCCCGACGCCAAGTCTTCACAAAAAGCAACGATTATACATTAGAAACTACTTCCGATTGACGGCAAGTTATGCTTGCAATATGATTTTTATATTATGAATTATGATTTTAAACAAGCTGAAAAACTATTAGAAAAAGAATTTGAAAGAGTAAACGATATTCGCGACTTTAACCAACGCAAAGTCCTAAAAGCTTTTTTTGACAACAAAGTTGCACCTGAACATTTTTACACAGTTTCAGGTTACGGACACGACGATTTAGGTAGAGAAGTCTTGGATAAAGTATTTGCGCAAGTTTTTTGCGCAGAAAAAGCTCTTGTTAGAATACACTTTGCGTCAGGCACACACACTCTTGCATGCGCACTTTTTGGCAATTTAAGAGCAGGCGATAAGCTAATTTCTGTTGCAGGAACACCTTATGACACTATGCAAGAAGTTATCGGAACTGCAGGCGACGAGGAAACAAAGCGTTCTTCACTTATCGGCAACGGTGTTTTGTATGACGAAGTTCCATTAATCAACGGTATGGAAATTGATTTTGAAAAACTGGAAGAAATGATTGATGATACGACTACAATGGTTTTAATTCAACGTTCTAAAGGATACTCAACAAGAAAATCACTTTCTATGGAAACAATTGAAAAAATCTGCAAAATTGTAAAATCCAAAAACCCAAATTGCATTTGTTTTGTAGACAACTGCTACGGTGAATTCGCGGATACAAAAGAACCTCTAGAAATCGGAGCTGACCTTATGGCAGGCTCTCTAATAAAAAATGCAGGAGGTGGAATTGTTGAAGCTGGCGGATACATCGCAGGGAAAGAACTTCTGGTTGACCGTTCCGCAAATAGACTGACAGCTCCGGGGATTGGCGCAGAAGGCGGTGCAATGTTTAACCAGCACAGATTAATTTTTCAAGGTCTGTTTATGGCACCATCAATCGTTTCAGAAGCAATCAAAGGCGCAATTCTTGCCGCAAAAGTTTTTGAAGACATAGGTTTCGATTCAAGTCCTAAGTATTACGAAAAGCGAACAGATATTATCCAAAATATTATCTTTGGCGCGCCTGAACCATTGGAAGAATTTTGCAGAACCATTCAATCACTTTCACCTGTTAACGGTTACGTAACTCCAATCCCTGAGTACATTCCGGGGTATGAAGACAAAGTGATTATGGCAGGTGGTACGTTTATTGAAGGCTCTACGATTGAACTTTCTGCTGACGGCCCAATGCGCGCACCTTATGTAGCTTATATGCAAGGTGGTTTGAATTATGCTCACGTAAAAATCTGTTTGGAAGAAATAGTTAAAAAGCTATAGAAAGTGTAATAATGAAAGCCGATTTACATGTACACAGCAATAATTCAGACGGAAGCGACACGGTTGCAGAATTAGCCAATAATATAAAACTTAGCGGACTTAATATTTTTGCACTTACAGATCATGATACGATTGAAGGCTGTAAAGAAATGGAGACACTTGCTCCGGCAGAAGTTCGTTTTATAAAAGGCGTCGAACTTACTTGTTTATGCGACAAAATCAAATGCCATATTTTGGGTTATGGAATTGATATTAACAATCCTAAATTGACTGATTTAATCGCTAAAGGCAAAGTTTTGAGACGTCAAAAACTCGAAACTCGAATCAATTATTTAAAAGACGTTTTCGGTATTGAATTAACGCAAAATGAGCTTGACTGGCTTTATTCAAGAAAAAGTGTTGTAAAAACTCATTTGGCGAATATTCTTGTAAATCGCGGACTTGCGCCGGACAATGTTTCTGCTATGAAAAAATACTTAGATGAAATCAAGACCGGAAATACACGTTTTGACGGCAAAGAAGCGATTGAGGCAATTAAATCCGCAGGTGGAATTGTTATTTGGGCGCATCCGATTGGTGGAGAAGGCGAAAAACATTTAAGTCCTGAAGAATTTTTGCCAAAACTTGAAGATATGAAAAAGTTTGGCATTCAAGGCTTAGAATGTTATTATTCACGCTACAATATGGATGAAATCGCGTTTTTAACCGATTGCGCACGCCGAAACAATTTGTTTATAACAGGTGGAAGTGATTACCACGGGAGCAACAAAAACATTCCGCTCGGACGCTTAAATACGCAAGATATTGAAATCGAGTCATCAAAATTAACAATTTTAGATAAATTAAAGAACAACTAACATGTTCGTGTTAACATGTTTAGTGCGAGGTAGATATGTTAAGACAATTTTTAAACTCAAAAATACACAGAGCAACGGTTACAGATGCTAATCTAAATTACGTTGGCTCAATTACTATAGACGAAGAATTTTTAGAATTATCTGGAATTATGGAATGGGAAAAAGTTGAAATTTTGAACATCAATAATGGCGAAAGATTTCAGACTTACGTAATAAAAGGTAAACGTGGTTCAAAATGCTTCTGCTTAAATGGAGCAGCTGCAAGAAAAGCACAACCGGGAGATAAGATTATTATTGTAACTTACGCAGACTTAACTCCGGAAGAAATAAAAACTCATAAACCAACAATCGTTCAAGTCGGGGAAGGAAATGTAATTGTTCGTTAATCCGTATAAACCAAAAAAGAAAAAAAAATTTACTATTGATACCAAAAATATGGGTGTAAATATTGATAAAAACGAATATTACGAAATTGTAAAATCAAATT
>CAKVJE010000110.1 GCA_934754735.1 uncultured Candidatus Melainabacteria bacterium | reverse complement strand
ATATTAGAGAAAGGACATAATTATGACACATGAAGCACAAGGAGTTCATCATAGTTCCGGAACGGCACCAATTTGGATGAAATTACAAGAAAGAAATGATGTTGATGCTTCATCAGCTTATCACAAAGAACTACAAAACGGTAATATACATGATTTTGCAAAAAAGCATCCAGAATTCCAAGCTAGTTTAACAAGTGGCGCTACTATTTGGTAATTAAGACTTCTAAACGATTTAAGAAATAGCGATTTTGTAATACAAAATCGCTATTTCTTTTGCTAAAATAATAAAAAAGGAGTGTGGTTTATGAAAGAATACAAAAAAATGATTTCAGGCGAAAATTATAACCCAATGACGCCATATTTAATAAGTTTAAGAGACAAAACTAGAAGTTTAATTTGCGATTTTAATCAAGAAAAAGATGAAAAGAAAAGAAGTGAAATTTTAAAATCTGTTTTAGGCAAGATGGGTAACGGTTGTTATATCACACCTAATATATTTTTTGATTACGGTTGCAATACGGAATTAGGAGAGCGCGTTTATTTTAACGCTAATTGCGTAATTTTGGATTGCGCCAAAGTTACAATTGGAGATGATACTTTTATCGGTCCAAATACGCAGTTTTATACTCCAATACATCCTCTGGATTTTAAAACAAGAAACACTTTTATAGAATCCGCAAAACCTATTACTATTGGTAAAAACTGCTGGTTAGGAGGTTCCGTTATTGTTCTTCCCGGAGTAACAATTGGAGATGGGTGTGTAATCGGTGCCGGAGCTGTTGTAACAAAAAATATTCCGGAAAATTCTTTAGCCGTTGGCAATCCTGCAAAAGTCATTAAGACAATTGAACAAAAATAGAATATTCTAGTCTAAATATTTCACCCCTGACAGTTCGTCAGGCAAGAACTGCTGCTCAACATCCGGCGCTGTGTGAGTATAAACGTACCCTTCTCCAAAACCATATTTTTTAGCATCTTTATAATGAGCATCCCTTAAATGCATAGGAGGAGGATAATCTTTTCCGGATTCAATATCAGCAAGAGCCTTATCTATAGCCATAATAATTTTATTCGACTTAGGCGCATTCGCTACATAAACAACCGCATTAGCTAGTGGTATACGCCCTTCCGGAAGTCCTATTATTTCAACTGCACGATAAGCGTTCACAGCTATATTCATTGCATTTGGGTCTGCTAGTCCAACATCTTCTGCGGCACAAACAATCAAGCGCCTTGCAATAAATCTCGGATCTTCACCTGCTTCTATCATTTTTGCTAAATAATAAATTGCCGCGTTGGCATCAGAACCTCTTAAACTTTTCTGAAAAGCTGATGCACAATCGTAATGTTCTTGAGTCGAATATCTCGTGTTTCTTTTTTGCGTAATACTTTCTAAAATATCTACGCTCAAAAGTCTTGTGTCGTTAGAAAAATTGCTTGCAAAATACGAATTTTCAACAAGATTTAATGCACATCTTGCGTCGCCTCGAGCGTTATTAACAATAAATTTCGTAACTTCTTCATCAAACTGTATCGGCTGATAATGTTTTTCCAAATACTCAAATCCACGATTTATAATTTTCGCCATGCTTACATCATTAATTGGATTGAGCCTAATTACTTGAACTCTGGAAAGTAAAGCAGGAACGACCTGAAATGAAGGATTTTCTGTTGTCGAACCAATCAAGAATATAGTACCGTTTTCTACATGTGGTAACAAAGCATCCTGCTGAGTTTTTGAATAGCGATGAATTTCATCTATAAATAAAATCGTTTTTTGACCAGCTCTTAAAGCTTGACGCGCTTGTTCAACAGTTTCCTTAATTTCTTTTATGCCGGAAGTTACAGCTGATAATTCAATAAATTGAGCATTAACTTTTGTAGCAATTAATCTTGCTAAAGTTGTTTTTCCACAACCTGGAGTCCCCCAGAGAATAAGCGAAAAAAGTCTTTGCGTCTTTAATAAATTCAAAAGCGGCGAATTTGGCGCAACAACATTCGATTGACCTAAAAATTCATCCAGAGTTTTAGGTCTGAGTATTTCTGCCAAAGGCGTCTGTTTATTGATTTCTTCCAGTTGTGTAAATAAATCCATAAAAATATTTTAACATAAAGCTCAAATTTATTCACTTAAATCCGCGCTCATGACATAATTTAAACAACTTGTATAACTTGACTAATTTTAAAAGGTGTACTATAATGCATGTGTAGAGTTTGGCTCTATATTATTTTGATGAAATCTCATATTATTTTTATTGATAGGATTATTTTTAAGTAGTGATATTTTTATTTAATTAATTGGTTAAGAGGCTTTTATTATGTATGTAAACAAGTGCATTAAATGTGGTGCAGAATTTGAAACAAAGAACCCCAAAAGAGTGATATGTCCTAATTGTCTATACGCAGATAAGGGAAGTGAATCAACTGAAGAAAAACCTATGCAGAGTTATAGTTCATATTCAGCAGATTCAAGACCAAGAAGTTACGATAGACCACAACAAGGTGGTTACAGAAATAATAATTATAACCGTGACGGTGGATACAATCGCGACAATGGTGGTTACCAAAGACGTGAAGGCGGCTACAATCGAGATAACGGATACCAAAGAGATAACAGAGATGGTGGGTACAACCGTGATCATCGAGATAATAGAGGCTATTCTTCTCAAGGCGGATATAGCCGCGATAACGGCGGATATCAAAGACGCGAAGGCGGTTATAATCGAGATGGCGGATACAATCGCAGTGGTGGTTACCAACAAAGAAGACCACAACAGGGTGGTTTTAGAAATAATTACGCGAGTGCTCGTCCAGGACAACGTCGACCAATGCAGCGTAAACCTCAAAAACCAGCAAGACCGTTACTTATTAGTAAAGAACAATTGGAAGCGATTGAAGCACTTTATAAAACAATGCTTCCGTTGCCAAACCCTGATTGTCATGAAGTAATCGGTGCACACTTGGGAATTGAACCTCAAAAAGTATTCTTTGGAATAAATTTGGTTCGTCAAAAAATGATGTTACCAAAACTACCGTTCCCAAAACGCAAATTGGCGATTACACCTGATCAAATGACAGCAATTAAGGCTCTTTACGAACCATTGTTGCCATTGCCTCCAATCGGTTGCCACAAAATTATTGCAGCGCAATTAAAAATGGATGAATGGAGAGTTCACGTTGGTATCAAATTAATTCGTGCTCAATTAGGTTTGGATCGTTGGAACGAAGATAGAGCTGATAAACCGGCTGATTATATGGTTGCTAAGCATACTAAACCCGCAAAGGAAGACAAGGTGCCGGTTGCAGTAAAAGCAGAAAAGACTGAAGAAACAGCTCCAAAAGTTGAAGAAACAGAAACAGCTCCAGAACCAGCTGAAGAGGAAGTTCCTGCTGAAAAACCAAAACGCGGTAGAAAACCTAAGAAGAAAGAAAATGAAGAATAATTTTGTTTCAGTCGGTAAAATTCTAAATTTTCATGGTGTTCAAGGAGAAGCCAAGCTTGGTTATTCCAAAAACAGAGAAGAATTTTTGTCTAATCTGAAAGAGGTTTATATTTTACATGATGGCGAATATAAATTACTTGAAATCTCAAAAGTTAGGTTTACACCAAAATGTGGAATTATAAAGTTTAAGGGTATTGATTCTTTAAATG
>CAKVJE010000109.1 GCA_934754735.1 uncultured Candidatus Melainabacteria bacterium | reverse complement strand
GCTAAAGATGTTTTGGATTTGGCTCGTGATATTCCGATTGATAAAGTACAAAATTTCAAAATATTAAGAGAACGTAATGAGTATTTTGTAGAAGAAGAGCTTGTTGATATTGCAAAAACAATGCGCACATCAAGAATTGTCAGAAATTTTTTGAAAGAAAATCTTCCGTTTGATGCAACTATGCATGAACTTACGAATGATTTGTATTCAAATAAAGAACTTGAAGACAAAATTCTTGATACTTTTGATGATAATTATACGGTTAAACAGAACGCTAATCCTGATTTAAAAGGACTTTATGCTTCTTTAAGAGATACAGAAAGTAATCTAAAACAACGCGTTCAAGAGTTGATGAATTCTCCTGAATTTCAAAAACATTTGCAAGAAAATATTTATACTCTAAGAGACGATAGAATTGTTTTTCAGGTAAAAGCGTCGTCTAAAAGTAAGGTGGGCGGAATTGTTCATGATGTTTCAGCGACTAATAAAACATTCTATATTGAGCCTGCACAGATTGTTCCAATAAATAATAAAATCAGAGAAATTAAATCAAAAATTTATGCAGAAATTATTAGAATATTAACAGCATTGAGCAATGAAGTTCGCAAAGAAATGGATAGCTTAATTAATACTGAAAATTTACTTGCTCAAATAGATTTTCATTTTGCAAAAGCTAGATACGCTGTTAAGATTCAAGCAATTGAACCGGAAGTTAATGTTGATAGAAAAATTAAGATTGATTTAATGCGCCATCCGCTTTTAATTGGTCACGTTGAAAAAATCGTTGAAAATGATTTCGAGATTGGCGAAACTTATAAATCTGTTGTTATCACAGGTTCTAATACAGGCGGTAAAACTGTTGCATTGAAAACTGTCGGCTTGTTTATTTTAATGATGAAGTCAGGTTTGTTTTTACCTTGTGCGGAAGCTCATATTTATCCGTTTGAAAAAGTTTTGGCTGATATAGGGGATGAACAAAGTATTTTGCAAAACTTATCAACTTTTTCATCTCATATGAAAAATGTAATTGATATTTTAGAGAATGCAGATTCTGAAACATTTATTTTAATTGATGAACTTTGTGCAGGTACTGACCCTCAAGAAGGCGCAACTTTGGCTGAAATTATAATGAAAGAGTTTGCAAAGCGTCACGCTCAATCAATTATAACAACTCATTACGGAGAATTAAAAACTTTAGAATATACAGATCCGTATTTTAAAAATGCGAGTGTGGAATTTGATACTGAATCTTTGTCGCCAACTTATAAATTAATAATTGGCATTCCTGGATTGAGTAATGCGATTTCTATAGCGTCAAATTTGGGTTTGCCTGAAAATTTGGTTTGGGAAGCCAAAGAACTTTTGATTACACAGCGTGATACCTCCAGCCTTGTAGTAGAACGGCTTCAAGACACTCAGCAAAGATTGGACACAAATCTTAAAGAAGCTGAATCAAAAAATGCAGAAGCTGATGAATTGAAAAAACATTATGAAAAAGAACTTTCTGTGCATAAAAAAGAAAAGAAAAAGTCTTTGAAAATTATTAAAGATAAATTTGAGGGACAGCTTGATGAAGCTAAGGCGGAAATCAAAGAAATTTTAACAGAATTAAGACGTGAAAAATCCGAAAAAATTGCGCGTCGTTCTTATGAACGTTTGGCGTTGATTGAACAGAGTTTTCGTTCCGGTATGCATGAATTAGAAGAAAAAGAACAGTATTTAGAACTTGATTGGACAAAGGTTCAAGTTAATGACAAGGTGATGATTAAGGACTTGAATCAGCAAGTTACAGTGCTTTCTTTGCCTGATAAAAACGATGCTTTGTATATTCAGATGGGAATGATTAAAACCAAGGTTAAGAAAAATAAGCTTGCAGTTTATAATCCTCAATTGGCAAAGAAAGTTCATTTACCGTTGGGCGCACTAAAGAAAGATACTACATTCTCCGTAAGGCGTTTGGATGTATCTAATGAATTGGATTTGCGTGGTGAAAGAGTTGAAGAAGCTTTGGATAATTTGGAAGTTTACTTGGATAAAGCAAGTTTGGCAAATCTTTCTCCGGTTTATATTATTCACGGACATGGAACTGGCGCGCTAAAAAGTGCAGTAAGAGATTTTCTTTCAACTTCACCTTATGTTGCTAAATTCAGAGTCGGCGAAGACACAGAAGGCGGCGATGGCGTAAGCGTTGTTGATATAAAATAAACGGGTTTAAGTTTTAACTTAAACCCGTTTATTTTGTTTTTTTATACTTTTTCAACAGATGTTTTCTTTGATACAGAATATCTTGATTTGTAATCCTCATAACGGCTTACGAACTGGATATCTTCACCTTTGTTTCTGTGATTGTATTCGTGCTTATCAAGAGTTGTATCATGCAGTTGCATTACGCTTGTTGCAATGTTTCCGCAGTGTGCTGCAATTCTTCTAAAGTCATTTAATAAATCAGAGAACATAAAACTTAATTCCGCAGTACAATTGCCGTCTTTAAGTCTTTGGATATGACGATTTTTAACTTTTCTGATAATTTTTTTAATAACAGCTTCAAGAGGCTCTACTTCTTGTGCGAGGGTGATATTATCCGTTCGGAATGCTTCTAATGTCATTGCAAAAATTTCTGAAACAGCTTTTACAATAACTTTAAGTTCTTCTACTGCGTCGTTAGAAAGATGCTTGTCTTCGTTTTTCATTGTTTCTGCAATTTTTAAAATGTAAGCAGCGTGGTCACCTATTCTTTCGTAATCACCGATTACTAATAATAGTTGAGAAATTCTGTTGCTGTCTTCTTCTGTTAATTCTTTATTTGAAAGTTTTAACAAGAAAGCGTCTAATTTATCTTCATAAGTATCAATTTTAATTTCATTTCCTCTAATTTGTTCTGCTTTTTTAGCGTGGAAGCTTTTAAGCATTTTTGTTGAGTTTATAAAATTGTATTCTACAAGTTCAGCCATTTTAATTGTTTGTCTGTAACATTCTGCAATTGCAAATGTCGGTGCAAGTAAAAGTCTTTCGTCCAACAAAACATTTTTGCTTGATTGTTTTTTGTCAGGCACTAATCTAATTGCCATCTTTTCAAGCAACTTAGTGAATGGGAATAATAATATAGTTGTAACTATGTTGAAAATTGAGTGAACGACTGCAATTCCGAATGGCGAAATGTTATTAGTTGCAAATTTGAAGTGGAAAAGAATATATCCCAATTCAAAAACAGATAAACAAACAATAACACCAATTACGTTAAATAATACGTGAACAGCTGCAACTCTTTTTGCATTTGTGTTAACACCAATACTGGAAAGCATTGCAGAAACACAAGTACCGATATTCTGTCCCATAATTATTGGAATCGCCATTGCATAAGTCATACCGCCGACCATTGATAAAGCTTGCAAAATACCGATAGACGCTGCTGAACTTTGTATAACTGCTGTAACTACAGTTCCGACTACAACCCCTAAAATAGGATTTGTGAAAGCTGTTAAAATATGTGTAAATTGTGGCATGTCTGCGAGCGGTGCCATTGCATCTGTCATCACTTCCATGCCGAACATTAAAATTGCAAATCCTACAAGTACAGCGCCAACACTTTTACGTCGGTTGCTTTTTGATGCCATTATAAAAATAATACCAACCAATGCCATTATAGGCGAAAATGATTCAGGTTTTAAAAGTCTAACAAAAAAATTTGAGCTTTCAATTCCTGATAAGCTCAAAATCCATGCAGTTAT
>CAKVJE010000108.1 GCA_934754735.1 uncultured Candidatus Melainabacteria bacterium | reverse complement strand
ATGTTAATTATTACACCAGAACTTCTTTCTCGTTCTTATAAATCACATACCCTAAAGGAGCCGCAGGCGGTTTTTTAAGATTTTTTGCTCTTGTATAAATAACTCCGACTTTTGACGGTTGAGTTGCAGAAGAATATTCGCGCGCTAGTTTACAGCATTCAAAAAGCATAGTTTCGTCAGGTTCAATTTCTTTGACCTTCAAAAGCACATGAGAGCCGGCACACAATCTTGTATGAAACCAATAATCATTATCTTTTGCGAGTTTTGAAACAATAAAATCATTTTGCTTATTGTTTCGTCCAACATAAATTTCAAACCCGTTTTTCTCAAACTTCATAATTTCAGATTTATCTTGTTTTTTAGGTTTCACATCATCCAATTTCAACTCTGATTTGATTTCGTCAAAATCTTTTATAGATTTAGCGGAATTTATGCTGTATAAAAGGTTTTCAAGATACTCTTTCTCAATATTTAAACCATTGAGCATTTCTTGCGATTTTTCTTTAGTCGTCTTTGATTTTGTATACAATTTAAAATACCTTTGAGCATTCTCATTTAGTGTTTTTGTCGAATCAAGTTCAATTATAATATTTTGGTTGTTAACGTAATCAAAGAGTTCGATTTGTGGTGCAAAATCGCATTTTTTATAAAGATTTGCCGTCAAAAGTTCACCGTAGAGTTTATATTTATCTGTATTGTCGCGTTTTTTTAACAATGCTGAAATTTTGCCGATAGAATTTACTACTTTTTTTAGCATTGGATTAACAATAGCTAAAAGGCGCGATTTTTCTGCATTAATAATCATCTGTTCTTGATAATTTGAATAATAATTATCCAACATAGAATTTACGGATTTTTCCGCTACAGACTCCGGCAACAATTCTTTAAACAATGTATAGCGTTCATCTTTTATTGCAGGTCTAAATTCTTCTGTTGTTAAATAGCTGTTTATCTGCTCTTGTGAAAGTCCTTGGAATTGTTTAGTTAGCTCAGTTGATAGACTTTTTGACGATGTAACAGGCGGATAAATATATTTTAAACCGCCTTGAAGTTCTCTATATCGACTTTTTTCTGCGCCAATATTATGCGCACAACCAATTATCAGGGAAGTTTCTCTATCATATAAAATTATATTTGAATGCTTTCCCATAAGCTCTATGCATAAGCAAAGCGAACGTTTTTGCGAGAATTCATCCATAATTTCAAAATGGAATTCAATAATTCTCTCGTTTTCTAATACAAGCGCATCAGAAATTCTGCATCCTTCAAGATATTTTCTAAGAAGCATGCAAAACATCGGAGGTTGTTTGGGTATTGCGATATTACGCTTAGCTTCGTTTTCAGCACTCATAAAGCAAATATGATAAATCTGCGGATTAATATTTATATATAGTTTTCGACTTTCAGAATTATTTCTTAGCGAAAAAACAAAATCTCTTCTTGTTGGCTGTTGAATTTTTTGCAATCTTGCACCGATTATAAAATCAATATTTTCAAGAAAGAATGCTTTTAGGGTAAGGAAATCAATGTTAATCATTAATACCTGCTTCTTTGCATTCTAACATTGTCATTATGCTGATTTACATAGTTTTGGTAAGTCGAATAATCCACTCGACTTCTGGTGGCATAATTTGATTGCATTTGCCAATAAGGCATTGTTCGATTATTAACCTGTCTGTTGTAATTATTTCTATATGATTGCATTTGCATTGTACGATAAGCAGCAGCATTAATTGACGCCGCTTGAACAGTATTTGCAAATACTAAAATCAAAAGTAAAAAAACGAAATTTTTCATACACATATTATAGATTTTTAAGAGTAAATGTCAAATGTATGATATTTTACTTTCTGTATTGCTAAATTTATAACACCCTCTCTTGAATTTCTAAATTCAAGGGCAATATAAAATAATAAATTTTTATGCCCTTTCATTAAGAAATTCTATCTCTCCTGAGGAGAGAGCCTTTTGGATTATTTCGTTACTCTCGTTCCTCACAATCCATTACGACATTAGCCTGAGAATGTTTTATAAGATTTTTCGATGTTGTCGCTTACAACTTTCTTAACAGCATCTATTTCTGTGTTAACTGCGTTTCTTTCGTTATCAAGTCTTGTAAGTTTCAATTCCAAGTTCTTATCTTGTTGTTGTACGATAGAAGTTTTTAAGTTGATTTCTTCTTGAGTTTTATCATACTGAATTTTTTCATAGTTATAATCTTTCATAGCTTCTTCATAAGCTTCATTATCGACTTCAGTTGAAACGGTTAAGTCTACCCAATCGTAATCACCATAATTGTTTGGAATTCCAATTTTTGTAATTCTTCCACTTGCATCAAATTCTAATTTGCAATTGTCAGTTGATTTTGATTGAGTATAAGTGCCAGATGGGCTATATTCATAGCTTGGAATATTTGTATATTCACCATTTGCACTTGTAATTTCTTTGTTTCTGATAAAGTTTGGAGTATATTCTCCTGATTCACTCTTTGTTAAGTATATTGAGAATGTACTCAACAATGTTTCATCTGACATATCATTTTCAGAAATATTAAATGAATGTCTAATACCATCAACAATTCTTGCTAAGCTAGTATCACATTTGGCTAAAGCTTCCTGTCCTTGCTCTGAGCCCAATGAATACAAAGGAGTAACGCTATCACCATTTTTTACAAGATAATCACAAACACCTTCTTGTGCATAATCGGTATTTTTAAGTTGAATATCACCATTACCTTGTTTTACGACTTTGTTCTTTTGGATAGCATCCTTCAAACCGTCAACAGTTGTAATTAGAACTGGTACTGTATCTGCTCCAGGTTCACCTTCATATGTATAGAAACCTAAGTTCTTAACTCTTGTATTAGCATCTGTATCATTTGAAGTATAGCCAATTTTAGGAGTTGAAATAACTGTTTCAGTTTTTGTACTATCAACTTTATTAACATTATCAATTTTACCATCAGTAATATGTGCTAAACTTGATAAAACACCATCTATAGCAACATCACCTCTGTTTGCAAGTATATATACTGTTGTATTATCACTTAAGCCATCTAAGCTATCAATTTGTTTACCACTCGCATCTGCATAACCATTAATAAGTAACTTATCAATATTCTTTGCGTTACCTACTGTTGTGGCAATCATAATATCTTCATTAGCTTCTTCTTTCGTAAGTTCAGAAGTTGCAACAGATTCCGTAACACTTGCACCTCTAGTATAAGTTGTTTCTTCTACTGTATTAAATACTTTGTTTAAAGCTTCAGAAGTTGCATCAGTATAGTTCAATGTTGGAGTGTTTGGAACGAGACTTTTTGTTTTGTTAGTTTTTGAAATAGAGTCACCGGCCATTGTATAACTTAAATCAATATTGTAACCATCATTTCCATTTGGTCTAACAGTTCCCATTGTAAATTTTGTAGCACCAGTAGTTCCTGAGTATACTGTTTTTGAATAATCAGTTTGTGAAGGAGGTGTTGGAACAGACATATCAAGTAAACTATTATATAGTTCATTTACCTGGTTTGATAAAGTTGTTCTTTGTTGGTTAATTTGTTGACCTTGATACTCAATGTCGTTCATTCTTGCTGTTAAAGCGATTAACCTTGCTTGTGATGCTGACATACCCATAATTGAGTCTCCTTTTTTTCCTTTTTCCTTTGATATATATATCGGCAATATTTTTTAAAACTTTAGGTTTTTTAGTCAAATCGTTACAAAAATTTACATTAGATGGATGAAATGCAAGTATAGGTTGATTTTTATTTTATTAATGACATCAGAGCAAGCAAGTCCCACTCCCCTCTCCTTTTTTTCAATTCTACATGGAGAGGGTGCCGAAGGCGGGAGAGGGTGTTATATTCTTTTAGTTTAATCAGTAGAGTAG
>CAKVJE010000107.1 GCA_934754735.1 uncultured Candidatus Melainabacteria bacterium | reverse complement strand
ATTCTTGAAAAAATGGGTTACCAAAAGACCTGTGACCAAATTATTGATAACGCTTTACTTTATGGTGAATTGATTTCATTTACAGCGTGGAAAAAGAAATATGAAGAATACCGACGTCCTATTGATTTCTTTAAAAACCTTTTCTCTCAAGATTTTGCAAAACTTCCGCAAATATTAGAAGCTATAAAAAATGGTAAAAATTACTGGGTAGATTCACGCAAAATTTATGATAATCCTTTTATTTACGCCGTAAATCCTGCCGACTTAGTTTTTGATTCATCACAAAAAGATAATTGGGATTCTTGCCCGAAAATTTATAGGTCTTATAAAACCGCAAGTGAAATTATTAATAACAAATATTACAATTTTACGGACGAAGAAAAAGCCGAAATTTTAGAGCTTCCGACAAGCGCAAGTCAAAATCCGAAAATAAAAGATGTTGTAAACGGTTCAACAATAGAAGTTTTAGAGCATTGGGGTGATTTAAAATTGCCTGACGGAGCGGTATTGCATAACTGGCATGCAGTGGTTGTTGCGCGTAAGTATTTGGCATTTTTTGGTAAAAATGAAAGCATTATTAACCCGTTTTCTTATGGTGCGTTTATCACTGACCCCGAAACTAAGCGCGGTATAAGTCCGTTGTACTCTGTTTTATCATTGGCGCATTTGCAAGAAGAATTGATGAACAGAACTTGCAACTTGCAAACGCTTAACGAAAATCCGCCACTTCTTGCGCCGGAAGGATTTTTTGATGAGGATGAAATTAATCTTTATCCGGGTAAAATTATTGAATATGGTGACAATTTGACTCCGAGCGGTGCTTTTCAACAATTGACATTCAATTCAAACATCTTCTTGCAAGATATTGAATTTTTAAACGATTTGATGGCAGAAGTTTCAGGAATTTTCCCTAATATGATTGGCTCTGTTGAAACAAGCGGAAACAAAACCGCAACAGAAATTAACACAAAAACACAAGGTCAAATGATACGTCTTGCAATGCTTGTGGATACGATTAACCAAGATTTGATTATTCCAAACGTAGAAAAAGTCGCAAAATTGTGTGCGGATTTTAAATCCGGCATCGAAACCGTTTTTGTAAACCACGAAAACAAGCAAGAAGTGATTGAAATTGACGATTTTGTGCGTCAGGGCGATTACAAATATATGTACGCGGATTCTTCTATGACAACGCAAAAATCCGAACAAGCGGACATTGTGATACAAGCGATTGAGAAATTTTCGTCCTTGATACCTTTGAATTTGCAAGAAATATTTATTTGGTATTTTGAGCAAAAAGGTGTTGATAGTCCGGAAAGATTTTTGGGCGCGGTGAATGAAGGTAGCGCGCAGTAGGGGTTTGAGGAATGGAAAATTGAAAATGGAAAGTGGAAAATTGTTTTAAAAGGTTAATATGTGAATAGGTTCGTTTAAAGGGTTTGGGAAGTAGTTTGCGTTTGGTTTGGTGTAAGTCGTGTTCAATGAAAATGTTGAACACGACCTACAAACTATTTTGACAATTCGCCATCTGAAACTTTTAGTTTTTCTTCTGCCTGTTTTAAGTATTCGAACTTGAAGTTGCCGTTTTTACCATTCATTTTATCATCCAAATGATAACCCTTTGCATCATTTACGATATACTCAAGGTTTCTGAAAGAAAACTTTCTTTCTGCCATTTTTTGTGCCAATTTTTTTAGCTGAGCGTCATTATCCGTGATAAACTTGTCTTTGTTTTTTATCTTATCCAAATTCATCTTCAAGGCTTCGTACAAACAATCTTTGTCTGGAAACGGAACTTCAATAAGGTTTTGAAAACGGCTCATCGCGGCTCCATCCAAACCATTGTTTTTAGGTGAGATATTTGTAGTTCCGATAATAGTCACATTTGGAGCTTTTTCTTTCAATAATTCCATGTAATTTAAAAAAACTGAACGTTCTTCCAATATACTAACCCAGTGTGTTCCTTTCGTCTTTTCGGTTATTTTGTTAGCAGGAGCAAGCATAGCGTCGATTTCATTAAATGTTACAACATAGCGTTTATCAGTATTTTTCTTAGCTGTTTGTAATATTGCTTCAAATATACTTTTAAAATTTTGAACACCTTCACCGGCCCACATAGAATTGTAATCCGAATTCATTACTTCTAAATATTCTGCATCTATTGATTTTGCAAAAATTTTAGAAAAAAACGACTTCCCTGTACCCGGAGCTCCATATAATAATATGCGATTAGAAGCTTTTGGATCTCCGGTTTCCTCCATAATATTAGTATCAGCTTTTAGTTGATTTACCTGTCGTATTAAGACATCTTTTAAATCTGCATTAAGAGTTTTGCAGTTTTCTATAGTTGGAATTGAATTATTATTTTTTAAAGATTCAAATTGGTGAATATTTGCGGATATTGTTTTTTTCTTATTTTTGAGTAACTCCAAAATTGTTTTCAAGTTCCATACAAACATGCCACCTAATATAATTATCCCAGTCAAACCAGAAATAAAAATCTGTCTCTCCTGTTGTTCTACAATCTTTCTTTTATAATCTAAATCAGTATTTATCTGCATAGCTACACTCTTGCCAATAATAGAATAGTCATTCTTTTTGCCAAAGTTTTTATATACAGTATAGTTACTATTGAAATTTGGATTGATTGGGAGAATCATAAGATGTGGTATCCTTAGATGTTTAATACTTCAAAATCAAGATAATAAATAGGATTATTCAGGTTTATTTTTATTATTTTTATCCAATTTATCTTCAATTAAACCGCCAGCAATGCCACCGACATGTGCTCCTACTCCTGCACCACAGGCTCCAACTCCAGATAAACCAACAGCAGCAACCGCCGCACCTAGTCCCCCTGTTGCAACTACAAATGCAGCTGCACCAACTCCAGCTAGAGCACCACCTAGCATTCCTATTAAGGCACCTCTGTCACCTTTAAAAGAAACCGTTTGTTGAGAAGCATTATTTATTGTTTTATTTGTATTTACTCTGTTAAAGCTTTTTCTTTTTTGTACATTTCCATAATAATTTTGATTAATAGCCTGAATTCTCATTTTTATACCCCCATAATAAATTAATACAACCAAAATATATCACAGAAATTAAATATGTACAATGCAGAAAACTACGTATGAGTTTGTGTAAAAAGTAACAACATACTATAACCGAGGATAATTAAGGAAAACTTACATTTACAATTCTTAATAAATACTTTGAAATTTGTGAATTTTGGGTTCTTTTTTTATTGCAAAAATCATCTAATTTTTCTATTTCTATAGATTTTGGGGAGTTTGTAGGTCGTAGATCTTAGGTCGTGTTCAACGTTTTCATTGAACACGACAATAATTTAAAAGCAAAATTCGAAGCAGTTAATGGTGCAAAAATTTGCACCCTACATTTCTTTATAAAACCCTCTCCCTAACCCTGTCTTGGATTATTCGGGCAAGCATAACATTCCAATAACAACAAATCCTAACGGATTTTTCTTGTTATTTTCATGTTATTTGCTCTTACGGGTCTACGCCCTACCGAAAATCCGCTCTCCCAAGGAGAGGGAATCGACACATATGTTTTCATAATTAACTAAAAATAGTTATTAATAGGCTGGATTCTTCATTTTATAAGACACTTACAAGTTAGTAGCAAATATTACCAGTTTAAAAGTGAAGTGTGAAAATCGCACCTCAAAATGACGTTTTGCTTGAAAGTTTTACGTTATGTCGTTCTGAACGCGATTAGTGTGAAGGACCCAGCTTTTTATAAACCGTTTTTTGTTATTGTCAGGCGGTGCCTGACCTATATACTTTCTCTTCAGCAAAGTGCGAAGGGAGTTTTATACAAAAAGAAAGGAATTTTATGGAAGAAATTTTAGAAAATGTGCAAGAGCCGGAAAAGGTTTCCGAAAACTCTTGCTCTCAAAAAGAAGAAGGACAAGCTGAAAACGTTTTAGAAGAAAAAACTGATTTACAAGCCCCTTCAGAGCTCATTTTAGGAAAATTCAAATCAGTAGAAGATTTGACAAAAGCTTACAAAGAGCTTGAAAAATTTCAAGGCAC
>CAKVJE010000106.1 GCA_934754735.1 uncultured Candidatus Melainabacteria bacterium | reverse complement strand
GCTGAAGCTATCAAGAAACAACTTGAAGCTGCTGGCGCTACTGTTGAAATCAAGTAGTTTGACATTATTTGTTAAAAAAAGGTTCGAGTGGAATCCACTCGAACCTTTTTTAATTGTTATATTACTCAAATGAGTTTTTGATAAAATAAATACTAAAGAAAAAGAGAAAATATTACTTATGCTTTTTACAAACTTTCTTATAAACATCCTCAAAACTTTCAATCGGCTCTAATCTGTAACCACAGTTTTCAGCAAGTGTTCCGCCCATTTTAAACAATTCTTCTTGCGGATAACGTCTGCAAATTCCGGGGCGTTTTTTGTGAATTTTACACTTATGTGTTTCTTTATCTAAATTCATGCACTCAAAAACTAATCCGGTTTCATCCTTATCTACAATTTTTAAATAAGTATAAAACGGATGCAATTTTTGCAATTTATGAAATTCTTCTTCTGTTTTAATGACTTCTTTATGCTTGACATAAATTTTTTGGCAACAACGTCCACAAGCATTACAAGCACCAGTCCGATAATACTTTTTCTTCAAAATATGCAAATAAAAAAACTTTTTCAATTTTTTAAACATTTACGACTCTTGATTTTGCCAATCTATATTCCACAGAATTTTCATTTGACAAAAGCATTGCTTTTGAAAAATACTTATTAGAAGTTATAAAATCACCTTCTTTATATAAAGCTTCACCCTTTTCCAAACAAGTTTTTATAATTCGTTGTTCAGGATTAATAAACAATTTCAAACGTTCAATTTTATCGCCGATTTCTTCTTGCAAATCGTCTTTCAAAATAACACAATTTTCATATTCTAAAAGTGCCATATGATAATTATTATCCGCATAATAATTATCTGCCCATTGTTTATGCCCCAAATAACTTGAATCATCAAATGTTGAATTCAAATCTTTAACAGTCTGCAAAATCCTTAAATATTCTGATTGATTATGAATTACAAGCGGAAGTAATCTGCGCATAGTACAATATGCCGCAGTATAATCGCCCAAATTAATATAAACAGACGCTAATTTTTGTAATACATCAAGAGATTTATTATCAAGACAAAGTGCTTGTTTTAAATAAATCATTGCATGCATATTATCATTTTCTTCTAAATAAACTTTGCCTAACAAATAATTTATATCAAAACTTACCGGCATATTTTTTACCGCAAATGTTAAAAATTCTATTGCTTCATTATTTTTTCGAACAGAAATCGCGCGTTGAGCCTTCTGCATAAACTCTTTTCCTATTTCATTACAACGATTTATGCTTTTTTTAATTGTTGAATATGATTGTCCTTTTTCCTTTGCATACTTCAAATATTTTTCATAATAAAAAACAGATTGAAATTTCATATTCTTAGAAAAATAAGAAGTTGCAAGATTTAAGCAAACAGCTTCGTCATCAGGTTTATAAGCATACGCTGAGACCCAATTCTCGATAGCATTTCTCAAATCTTCTTTTTTATAGAAAATATTGCCTAAATATAAATAAGAAGGATTTTTAAAACTTTCAAGTCCGATTGATTTCTTAAAATATTCTTCTGCCGGTAACATGTCATTGAGTTTATAATAACAGCGCCCGATTTCATAATATAATTTATAAGAAATACTTGCATTCAGCATATCAAGATAAAGTCTTAATGCAGATGCATAATCACCTTTTCTATAATGGGATTTTGCCGCCTCAAGTCTTTTATTTTCTAAATCCGAATTATCTACGATATAATAATCAGACGATACCATAGCTGTATTCTATCACATTTACAGCTCTAAATCATCTAATAATTTAGAATTCGTTACAAGTTCCTTTATTACATCATCTTCAAACACATCCACAACACCATTTTTGAATAATTCTTGCATTTTTTCCAAGTGTGAAGTGTCATCTTTGTCGCTGGTTGCAATTTTCGTAAATTTATTTATATCCAAATCTCTCTGAAAAAGCTGCATTGCATTTGAAGATATTTCAGTTTTATCAACATAAGGATTTGAACTGTATCCTGCTTTTTGAAGATTTGCACGAATTGAGGCAAGACTAATTACATTGCTCGCATTGTTTAATTGAGAGTTATAAAATAATCCGTTATTATTATCATTAATATTGTTGAACATAAGACCCCAATCTCCCCAATTATTTTCTAACATTATCATACATTTTTTTTAATTTGTTATCAACCATTTAGATGAAATTTTATTGCTACTCATGCTCAAAAACAAAAATAAATGTTAAAAAGCTGGACTCTTCGGTTTACAATACACTTCCAAGCTTGTAGACATTACTACTAGCAAAGAAGTGAAGTGTAAAATCGAACCTCAGAATGACGCCATGCTGATAGCCTCACGCCAAGTCATCCTGAACGCGATTAGCGTGAGGGATCCAGCCTTTTAAAAATTTTTTTCATTTTATCAAAACTATCCCATTCAATTTCACTAGCAAAAAATATCTTTACAAGTTTTAAACAAAGTATGAGAATTTCTCCATTACAGAACATTAATTCAATTAATAATAAAACAAATTCTTCTAACCCAAACTTTCAAGGTTTTTTGGATTTATTTAAGCGCGACAAAAATCTGATTTCTGCAAATAGTGCAAGAGAAATGATATCAAATGCGGGCTATAATAGAGAATCCCTAAAAGATTACATTTTAACAATATCAACTAAACATAATTTTACAGGTATAAAATATTACAAAGATACAATCACAACAACAATAAATCTAATTTCTTCCGGCATAAATATTTTAGAAATTTTGTCCATACCTAAAATATTTATGCGTGATGTTTTCTTTGAATTTTCAGACAAAATGGAAAAAATTATTGCAATGGGTTATCCTAGAAGATATTTGAATGATGTAATCAAAAATAAATTTAGCTTAGATGAAGCAACGAAAATTTTAGATTTACGAAATGAAGCAATAAAACATCGGGAAGAATTATCTTATCCTTACTGTAAATTTAACGACAATGAATTGACTACTTTGATTATGGATAAGCCTAAAAACACATTAAATATGCTAAAAGTATTGGGGCGCAAAACTTTCATCCAAAGTTTTCAGGATAAACACGATAATGTTTGGCATTATCTTATTGAAATTGGAAACTTAGAAAATAATTTTAGTGAATATCAAAATATGTTAAAACTTACAAATCCGACAGAATCAGATGAATATTTACAAAATAAGGCAAAAATTAAAGAATTAAAACAAAAATTTACGGGCAAAGACAACAAAGAATTAATCAAACAAATCAATGATTTAACAACAAAAAATCGCAAAATGGTCGCTAATTCAATAAAAGATTATCGCGATAAACTAATTCTGACACAAGCAATTGCTATGTTAAGTGAAGAAAATTACAGCCAAGAAACTATTGATAGAATAGTTAAAACTCTTTTAAAAAGTTATGCAGAACCAAACAGAAAAAATATAGCCAAAAGACAAGAAATTTTTAACAATATAGTAACTCAAGATTCTAATGGCAAACATTGTTCACAGTTAGATTTCAAAAATAATAAACATTTAAACAATCTGATTAGCTCTGATTACGCCTTTTGGGAGAACTACATGAACTTACTTTCTTTGTTAAAACAAAACAGAAATAAACCAATAGAAAAAATCTTTAACAATTTAAAACCAAACAAAGAAACTAAAAGACAATTTGAAGAACTTGGCATCAATTATGACAACTGGGTAAAATTTAATCCTAAATCATTTATTGAAAAAGAAATAATATTAAAAGACGGCAAAAAAACAAAAATCAAAGTTCAAAAAGCCGATATGAATGATATAAAACACTCTTTGTTTTTAGGGAATTACGCTTCTTGCTGTACCGCAGTCGGTTCTGGTGCAAATCAAGCAAGCGCTCCAAATTATGTAATAAATAAAATGATATCTTGTATAGAAGTTAAACTCGGTAAAGAAGATATTGGAAACACAATGTGTTATATAGCAGAAATTGACAAAAAACCTGCATTAATAATCGATAATATTGAACTAAAAACCCCATACAGAGAAAATGATGAAATCAGAGATGCAATCATTGAATACGCTAAAATAATGGTTGGTGAAATCGGAAATAAAAATATGCCAATTTATGCATCGACTAATAAACATGCCGTAAATATGAATCAATTTTCAGAAGAAAAAAAAGAGTTTAAAATCGCAGGTTCAAATGGAGAACGAGAAACATATTTTGATTTTGATACAGATTTTCATGAAATTAATGGCAAAAAAATGTTTGAAACCTATCTTTACAAATTGAATTAGAAAATTTGACTTAACTATGTTTCGTAAAAAAACTTAACATATTCTTATATACATAGAGCTTTCTTCATGTTACTCTAGTATTACTGAAAAAGAAAATTTAAAGAGCGTATTACTTATTTAAAAAAGGAGAAACTAATGACTCAAAAAAGAGTATGGCTGTTCCGTGAAGGTAATGC
>CAKVJE010000105.1 GCA_934754735.1 uncultured Candidatus Melainabacteria bacterium | reverse complement strand
CATAAGAGCCGGTGATTTGGTTTTGTCTTTTAGCTTTTTACGTTCTGAACGCACAAGCTGGTTCATAGTAGGCATAATTTTTCTCCTTTTACCTTTTCTTTTTTCTTTTCATTGAACCGTTTCAAGCTTATAACCTGACGCTTTCAATTTAACTCCAAGCCGTCAAATCCGGCAGAAATTTCGACTAGAGTACCTTCATATTAGGATGAACATGACATGATGTCAATGATTTAAGGCTTTTTGTAATAATTTATTAAGGGAAATTAAATAATGCCTCTCTTTATTATAAACAAATTATTTTTTTACTAATTCATAGAAGTTGTGGCAAAATTTGCAGCTTCTTCATAAGGATTTGCAACTCCTGCATCTTGAGCAACTTTCAAAGCTGTTTCAAATGCGTCATCTGAATTTTCTGCAATTTGTGGGTTATCTAATAAAACTTTTAAATCATGTTGTGTATCATCAGCACCCTTGAACAACATTGAACGACCTAGAGCTTCTGCTTTCGGATCAGAAAAATCACTAATTTTTGGGGCATCAGCTTCTACAGGAGCTTGTTGTGGAACATCAACTTGAGGCTTTTGAACTCCACTAAAATTTACTTGATTAACACTAAATTTAGGACCATTAATTTCACTCATGTTATACCTCGCTTTTATTTATTAATTATATCATATTTTAGAATTTATCAACCATCCATTTGTTCTAAAACATGTAAATAATTTTTTTTGCTAGTTGACGGATAAAAATTTACAAAAATTTACTTTTTAATTCAGCAATCCGTTTATTTGAAGCCAAGACACGCTCTTTTAGACTCTCACTATTTTCCACTCTCTTAATAACTTCTTCTATAATTTCGATAGTTTCTTTATCGGCGTTTCTGTATATAAACATGTCAACACCGGCTTCAATTGCCATTATGCACGCTTCAACCGCACCAAAATCTTGAACACCTTTCATTACCATGTCATCAGTTATAACAACGCCATTATAGCCAATATTGTTTCTTAAATAACCTACAGCATTTTTGCTTAATGAGGCAGGAATCACATTCTTATCAAAACAAGTACAATGTAAATGAGCAACCATAATCATATCAGCTTTTTCTTTAAATGGACGAATATGTATTTCTTCCATTTTGTTTAGTGGCAAATCAATACAAGGGAGCGTTAAATGACTGTCTTTATCCGCATCACCATGCCCGGGAAAATGTTTTAGACATGGAATAATTCCATTTTTTCTAAATTCTTCTGATACAATATTAATGCCCTTTATAACATCATCTGTGTTGGATGAAAACGAGCGTTCGCCAATAATCGGATTATTCGGATTAGTATTAACATCCGCACAAGGCGCAAAGTTTAAATTCAATCCGTAATCTTTTAATTCAAGTGCAATTTTTTCACTCTGTTCATGCAAAAAGTTTTCACCTTCTTGAAATGCAAATCTTGGCGATAAATAACGCGGGTGAATATTTTCGGTTCTTTCTACGCGTCCGCCTTCTTGGTCAATTGATAAAAATGGCGGAATTAGTGATTTAGATTTAATATCACGAACCAAACTTTTAAATTGCTCTCTTGATTTAATATCTTTAGTGAAAAATATCACTCCGCCTAAACCTTTTTTTAAAGATTCATCTAAAGCTTCACCGGTTCCTAAAATAAACATTTGATAAATTAATTTTTCCATAAAACAATCATACATTTAATTGAACACAAAAATCAACTTTTTATTATAATTAATATGGAGGAATTTGCTTTCATTGCAAGCAAAAAAGAAATAGGATATAATAATATCATTGGAGTATAGAATGAAAAGAATTTTATTATCAATATTAGTGGGATTTTTGCTATTATCAGCGATTTCGCTGGACGTATCTGCTGCAAAAAAATCTTCAAAACTTTCTAAAGAAACTATTGCTGAAATGTCAGACAATATAGACAAATTGACCGAAAAGATTTATGGTCGTGCGTTATTATCTCCACAAGATAATGAAACATTAATTGGTATTAAAATAAAATTAGATAACCAAATGCTTGTATCATCTTCTACTGAGCTTGCGCCGCTTTATTACAAAGCCGGTAATATTTATAAATTACGCGAAATGAAACCTGAAGCCATTGAATGTTATCAAACCATTTTGGAAAACTTTTCTGATACGGCATTAGCGCCTAAAGCTCGCGCAGCCTTAGAATCAATGGGAGTAAAAGTTGCGACACCGACAACAAGTGAGGATGATGCTTCTGGAGATGAAGGAATTTAAGTTTATTGATTTTATAAAAAAACGCTCTGTCAATTAACAGAGCGTTTTTTATTTCTCATAATTAATATCTTGCCAAATATTTGTCAATTTCCCACTGAGAAACATAAGTTCTAAATGAATCCCACTCAATTTCTTTTGCAGTCACAAATTCATCTACTATATGATCTCCTAAAGCTGTTTTAGCAATCAAAGATTTATTCATATAATCTAGTGCTTCTTGCAAACTTCCAGGTAAAGATTCTATTCTCATTTTCTTTCTTTCTCTGTCTGAAAGTTTATAAATATTAGCTTCTACAGGTTTTGGAGGCTCAATTTTGTTTCTTACACCGTCTAAGCATGCTGCAAGAATTGTAGCAAATGCTAAATAAGGATTACAACTTGGATCTGGTGAACGAAGTTCTACACGAGTTGACATTCCGCGTTTTGCAGGAACTCTTAACAATGCACTTCTATTAGCTAATGACCAAGCCATATAAACAGGTGCTTCATAACCAGGAACTAAACGTTTGTAGCTGTTTACTGTTGGATTAAGAATTGCAGTCATGCTCTTAATATGTTTTAAAAGTCCGCCGATTGCATATCTTGCAGTATCAGATAATTGATATTCTGCTTTTTCATCGAAGAATGCATTTTTACCGTCTTTGAATAATGAAATATTGCAATGCATGCCGGAACCATTAATTCCGAATACAGGTTTTGGCATAAATGTTGCGTGCAAGCCGTATTGAGCAGCTACAGCTTTAACTGCAACTCTGAATGTTGCTACGTTATCAGCTGTTGTTAAAATATCAGAATATTTAAAATCTACTTCGTGTTGTCCATCTGCAACTTCGTGATGAGAAGCTTCTATATCAAAGTCCATTTCCTGCAACGTATTTACAATGTCTGAACGTACTGCTTCACCTAAATCATCCGGTCCTACGTCATAATAACCGGCTCTGTCATGTGTTTTTGTTGTAATTTTACCCTCATCATCTTTTTCAAATAAAAAGAATTCAGCTTCCGGCCCTACATTCATAGAGAAACCAAGTTTTTTAGCTTCTGCCATAAGACGTTTTAAATTACATCTTGGACAGCCTTCAAATGGTGTTCCGTCTGCATTGTGGATATCACAAATCAATCTTGCTGAATTTTTGCCATCATGCTCTTGCCAAGGCAAAATTTGAAAAGTATTTTTATCAGGATAGAAAAACATATCTGATGTTTCAATATTTCTAAAACCCTTAATTGATGAACCATCAAGCATGATTTCATTATTAAGAACCCTATCAATGTGTTCGGATGGAACAGCCATATTCTTAACTTGACCGTTGATGTCTACGAATTGTAATTTTATAAATTGTACATTATATTCTGATATAAGCCTTTTAATATCAGCATCTGTATAACTTGTGCCGTTAAGCGGCTGGTGTTGAAAATCCATACGAATCCTCCATTCTTCTTAATAATCCTATAACTAATCTTCTAAAATATGTTTTAACTTTATATTATTTTTCGCTTGCGGTCAATAGTTTTGATATAAAGAATTTATTAATAAAAAATTCAATAATTAATTTTTTCTTAACTTTTTCTTTTTTTCTAAAAATCTGGGGTATAAATATAATTGTAGTAAATAGGAGGATTATATTATGGCATTAAGACCTTTACAAGACAGAATCGTTATTAAAGTTATTGAAGATACAGAACAAACATCAGGTGGAATTTTTATTCCTGATAGTGCAAAAGAAAAACCTCAAAAAGGTGAAGTAGTTGCAGTTGGCGAAGGTAAGACAAATGACAAAGGCGAAAAAGAACCTATGGAAGTTAAAGTAGGCGATATCGTTCTTTATGCTAAATACGCAGGTACAGACGTTAAAATGGACGGTGTTGAATATAAAATATTGTCAATCAAGGATGCGTTGGCAGTAGTTGAATAGGTTTTGCAATAGGTATATTAATAGGTAGAAGAGGAGTGAATAGGTCAATAAGTGAATAAGTGAATAAGTTCATTTTAGTTATTATCAATAATAAACAAAGTTAGATGTTGAATATATTTAATACGAACTTATTCACTTATTCACCCATTCACTTATTTACTTCCTTAAAAGGAGATTATAAAAATGGCTAAACAAATAGTTTTTGAAGAAGAAGCAAGAAAGGCTCTTCTTAGAGGTATTGATGCAGTTGCTGATGCCGTTAAGGTTACACTTGGACCTAAAGGTAGAAACGTAATCTTGCAAAAGAAATTCGGTGCACCTCAAATCGTAAATGACGGTGTTACAATCGCTAAAGAAATCGAATTAAAAGACAATTTGGAAAACGCAGGCGCACAACTTCTTAAAGAAGTTTCATCTAAAACAAACGATGTAGCAGGTGATGGTACAACTACAGCTTCAGTTCTTGCTCAAGCAATCGTTAGAGAAGGTCTTAGAAACTTAACAGCAGGTGCTAACCC
>CAKVJE010000104.1 GCA_934754735.1 uncultured Candidatus Melainabacteria bacterium | reverse complement strand
TACCGAATCCGTTAATTGCTACTTTTACCATAAGTTTTACTCCTTCTTACTTTGTAGTAACTTTCTCTTAACATGATTATGTTAATGCAAACAAAAATCTTAATCAATATTTGAAATATTAATTTTTCATTAACTTACTTTTTCTTTACTAAAAAGAAAAAGTAAGCAAAAAGAAAAGAAAACTCTGTCGGGAGACATTAAACATACCACAAGACTTAATTACAACGCCCAGTCTCCCTCTTAGCAATACTACAAATAAAAAGAAGGCAAAAGAAAAGAAAACTTGGTCGGGAGACAAAAGTAAAACTACTAGTCTAAATGAGAAATCCAAAAACCACTCTCTTTGCATTAGCAATAATGTTACAAATGTTACAATCTCATCTGAATAAAGGGTTGAAATACTATAACACATGCCTTATAATAAATATATACTATATATACTTGTTTACATGTTAATAAAAAGGATTTTATTGCGATGGCATCAACTATATCATTTAGCGGCTTAGCATCAGGCTTGGATACATCATCTTGGGTAGAAGCATTTGTTTCTGTGAAACAGAAAAAAGTTACAGCCTTACAAACAGATTTAAAAAGCAAACAAACCGTAAAAACTACTTTAAACGATACAAGAAGTAAGTTTTCTACTTTGCGTTCTGCAATTGAAAAATTAACAGATGCTAAATTCGGTGGTTCAATGAATTTGTTTGGAAACAATTCTGCAACATCTTCTAATACGGATATATTTACAGCTACTGCAACTTCTTCCGCAACTAGACAGAATTATGATATTACAGTTCAACAGTTGGCGACATATACAAAAGCAACATCTAAAGATGCAGCAAGTGCAGTTGCTGATGATAATACAAGTTTAAAAAATTTGGGTATAACCAAAGGTTCATTAACAGCTTACGTAAATGGTCAAAAATATACTGTAAATATTGAAGATACAAATACTTTAGGTGATTTAAAAGCTAAATTAGCAGGTTTTGGAATTAAGACCAGTATTGATGACTCCGGTGCTTTGAAATTTTCAGCTCAAAATGAAGGAGATGAATTTCATATCGGCTCAACTACTGATACTACAAATTTAGCATCACTAGTAGGTCTGACAAAGCAAGAAGACGGCTCTTATGTATCAACGAATTCATTGTTCAAAGCTAGTGTTGCTTCTGTTTTGACTTCAGATGAATCAGGTTTTAATGAAAAAATTAAAGCCGGAACTTTTACAATTGGTTCTGCAACATTTAAAATTGATGATAAAACAACTCTTTCATCATTAATTTCTCAAATTAATAGTAACGAAGATGCTCAAGCTTATGCATACTGGGATGATGCAGCGGGTAAATTGTCAATCACTTCTAAAAAAGAAGGTGCATCATATATTAACATTGAAGCCGGCACAAGTAATTTTACAGATGTAATGGGTTTAACAAATTCTACATGGGATGCAGACGGTAACGTTACATCTTCAAAAATGTACACAGAAGCACAAGAATTAGGAAAAAATGCTCAGTTTACAGTGAATGGTACAAGCATGACATCAACATCTAATGTTGTAACTTCTGACATTTCAAGAATCAATGGTGTTACATTAACATTGAAAAAAGCAAGCACACAAGAAGATGGCACTTCAACCCTAAAAGTCACTCAAGATACAAGTGGATTAGTTGAAGCAGTTAAATCTTTTGTTACGGCTTATAATGATGTTTTATCAAATGTAGATGAAGTTACTGCCAATGGTGCAAACCTTCATGGAGAAACATCATTAACAAGCTTAAGAAACACTATCAGAAGCTATGCTACAGGCTCTAACACTTCTAATAGCGGGATTTATAAGTTGCTTTCAGAAATAGGAATTTCAACAAGTTCGGCTGACGGAAATAATTTAAGCGCTAATACAGATACTTTAACACTTGATGAAGACAAATTAAAAAAAGCTTTAGAAGAAAATCCTGAATCTGTTAAATCTATTTTAGCCGGTGATGGCAGTGCTTTAGCATTAATGGAAGATAGCATTGAACAAAGTTTAAAATCTTCTGTAGGTTTCTTTGATGTAAAATCTTCCACATTAGATTCTGAAATCAAAAAAATGCAAGAAAAAATTACAAAACAAAATAAAGGCATTACTGCATACAAAGCGCAATTAGAAAAGAAATTCTCCGCGATGGAAACGACAATTGCACAAATGCAACAAAATTATCAATCTTTCTTATCTTAGAAAGATAAGAATATTAAAGTAAGGCGAAGCTTCAAAGCTTCGCCTTTTTAGTTAAATAAGCGTAAATCTTTACAATCCTTAACCTCACCTGTTGACTATGCTGAATTTTTATGGTTTGATAAATGTAACATAAGTGAAATTAGCTGAAAAGGAAATAGAAAAATGAGACGTACATTAGAAGGAACAAAAATTAAAAGACAACACGTAAGCGGTTTCAGAGCTAGAATGTCAACTCCTGGTGGTCAAGAAGTTTTGAACAGAAGACGCGCTAAAGGTAGACACCAAATCGCAATTTCTGGTAGCAAACGTGCTTAGTTTTTAAAATTAGTTTTATTGATAAAAAAGTCCGATGTAATCGGACTTTTTTTATTGCTCTATTTAAAAAAATCTTAATTTTTAGATTTATCAATCAATTTATTATCTTGGTTCCATTTGAATGAAGAACGAATTTCAGACCCGATTTTTTCTATCAAATGTCCTTTTGATTCAGCTCTCAGCTTATCAAAGTTTCTTCCTCCATTTGCCATTTCATTCATAAATTCTCTTGCATACTTACCACTTTGAATATCAACTAAAATTTTCTTCATTTCATCTTTCACTTGAGGGTTAATCAACTTATTACCTCTTGTCAAATCTCCATATTCTGCGTTATTAGAAATTGAATAATGCATATCCTCAATACCGCCTTGATAAATTAAATCAACGATAAGTTTCAATTCGTGACAAACTTCAAAATATGCCATATAAGGCGAATAACCTGCTTCTACAAGAGTTTCAAATGCAGTTTTTATCAATGCTGAACAACCACCGCAAAGTACAGCTTGTTCACCGAACAAATCTGTTTCGGTTTCTTCTTTAAAGCTTGTTTCAATTATACCTGTTCTTCCGGAACCAATAGCTGCAGCATAAGAAAGAGCAAGTTCCAAAGCATTACCGCTACAATCTTGATAAACAGCAACTAATGAAGGGACTCCGCGTCCCGCTTTATATTCGCTTCTTACAGTATGTCCCGGAGCTTTTGGTGCAACCATAATTACATTAACATCCTTTGGAGGAAGTATAAATCCGTAATGAATATTAAAACCATGCGAAAACATTAAATATTGACCGGCTTTTAAATTCGGTTCAATATCTTCCTTGTAAACTTTAGCTTGGATTTCATCAGGAATTAATATCTGAATGATGTCAGCTTGTTTTACAGCATCTGCAATACTCATCGTTGTAAGTCCATAATCTTTTGCTTTAACATCAGATGCACCACCTTGTCTTAAACCTAAAATTACGTCACATCCGGAATCCTTAAGATTCAAAGACTGTCCGTAACCTTGAGAGCCAAAACCGATTACAGCGATTTTTTTTGTTTTTATTAAATCCAGATTTATATCACTATCCATATAAATTTTTAAGTTGCTCATAATTTCCTCCTTAAACAAGACAATTATAGCACTTAAAACAATTTTTGAATATCTAAAATTATTTTTTGTTTTTCATTTTTATTGCTAAATAAATTTGTTCGCCAAGAATTCTCTGAGCTTTGTCAGTATTTTGATATTTTTCGGGATTAGTTTCTTGGCGTTTTGCTTTCTTTTTGTCTTGAATTTTTTGTTGTTCGTTTTGTGAAACTGTTAAAAATTTACTGGAGATACAATTTTCTTTTTGGGTTTGACGTAATTCCAACTCATGTAATTTTGCCTTATCAATTTTCTTTTTACCAGTTCCTTTTATGCCATATTGTAGGAGCTTGCGTAAAATACGTTTTTCTTCTTCATCAATAGTATAAGCTACAGTACAACTAAAACAACCAAAGCTACTAATATTATTTACTGTCATTATGCACACCACCCTAAGTTCTTGTTGATTGAATCTCTACAATATACTTATCGGCAGAATTCTAAAAAACTTTAGGGATTTGGTATGTTTTTTTTACAAAAAGTTACAAACAGCAAAAACTTTATAAAAAATTTGAACGTAACTTTTTTATTTGTTAACCTACAAACAAATAATTACGACTTGCAGTACTTTCTGGTGCAAAAACATCCTTATAATCTTCATTATAAAAATTTTTCTTTTTTTGTTCCGCAACTTCCATATTTCTAGCTTCTTTTTCTATACCCTGATTATAATAACCGGAATAGTTTTTTTCTGCAGTTATATAATTTGCAAATTCTTTTGCATTTGATTTTGCAGTAGCAATTTCAGCTTCTGTTAATTTTTTACCATAAGGATTATAGGCAATTCTAGCTACTTCATCTTGCATTTGCTTATCCAATGCTAAATATTGTTTATACAAATATGCTTTTGTATCATTATTTTCCGCTGCATATTTTTCAATTTCTTTAATTGATTTACCTTTTATTAATTCAGAAATATATCGCAATTGTAACCTATCTTGCTTTACATGAGTTCCTTCGTGAATTGCGGTTTGAAAAGCTTTATCAATTCCTAATTTGTCATTAAGAACAATATGTTGTTTTCCATTTTGTGAAAACTCATAACCATATTTTGTATTTTTCATCGGTTCAAATCTTAATTCTACATCTTTAAGTCCCATTTGGTTTAAAGCTGATTTTGCAACACGTTGGGGATTTGATTGAACTCTAC
>CAKVJE010000103.1 GCA_934754735.1 uncultured Candidatus Melainabacteria bacterium | reverse complement strand
CTGTTGAAGAAACTGAGTTTAAAAACATAGAACCTATTAACGAAACTTTTGATGTAGAAAAATCCGTTGCTGACAGCTTAGAACAGGATTTAAATATTGAACCGGAAACTGATAATGTTTTAGAAGAAGTGATTGAACCGGTTGCTCAAGATGATTTAGAGGTACAAGACACGCCTGTTACAGAAGATTTGACTTTTGAAACAAACGATTTTGGAGATGATGAGCTACAATTAGAGGATTTAAATGATGTTCAAGAAGAGCAGGCTTTAGAAGTTGCAGAGAACATCGTAGAAGAAAAAGAAGATGCTCCAATTGTAGAAGAACTTCCTGAAACGAATAATTTAACAGAAGAGCAAGAAGCGTCGGAAACATTGAATGTTTTACAAGATGAAGAACCTCTAATGGAAGCGACAGAACTTCAAGAGTTCGCTCCAATTGATACAGAAGATGATTTGTTAGAATTATCAGAAGAACAATTAGATTTATCAAATGAACCGGAAGCGGCAGAAGATGTTGTGTCTGAAAATCTTGAAATAGAAGATTCTACAGAACTTACAGAAGATTTGTCTACTTCTGAACTGGCAGAAGATGATTTATTAGAACCTCAAGAAAGTTTAGAGTTAAATGAATTAAGCGAAGAACAACCATTAGATATTTTAGATAATAGTCTTGATGATATTGCTGATTCAATTACAACGACGCTTGAATCTAATATTGAAGAATCTTCTGAAACAACAGACGAATTTAAGCCGATAGATTATTCTGTTTTTGATTTTACACCTCAAGAAAATTATGAAGATGTTGATGTGGATGAAATTAAAGCAGGACTTGAAGAATTAGACTTAAAGCATCCTGAGTTAAATATTTTAAAGGTGTATGATTTAAAATATAAAAATAAAAATTCGGTTTCAGAAATTGCTTCTCAATTAGGTATGGATGAAGTGCAAGTTGTTGAAGCCTTGAATGAAATGATTGCTGTTGTATAATAAGGATTGTAAATTATGCAATGTCCCAAATGTAAAAATGAAATAGAAGACAATTCTTTGAAATGCAAGTTTTGCGGTACAAAGATTGCTTCTGTGTGTAAAGATTGCGGGACAATAAATCCAATTACGGCAAAAGAATGTTCAAATTGTCATAAAGTTTTATTGAAAATTTGCACCGAATGTGGGGCTGCAAATCTGCCTGAAGCAAAAGTTTGTAGAAAATGTGGTTTAGAATTTGTTATTCCGCAAAAAAAATTTAATCCAAAACCGGAATACAATGTTGAAATGAATTCTCAACAAAAAGTAAAGGCATGCCTTCTTGATGCAATAAAAGACGCCGATAAAACTATTATAACTTTAAATGGTGAAAGTGGAATTGGCAAGGATTTAGTTTTAAGATATACGATAAATGAACTTAAAAATGCTAAATTATTATGGCTTTGGGGAACTTGTACGCAAGTAACTCAGCTTTCTCCTTTCGGATATTTTCAAGATTTGTTGCTAACATTTTTCAATGTAAACAATTTTTGTCCGGATACTTTGCAATTAAAAAAGAATTCTGTAAAATTTTTCAAACAAGATTTTCCGGCGCTTTCTAATTCCGAAATATTGGATTTGTTGAACTTTTTGTATCCTGAGAATTTGGATAAGTATGAAAATATTTATTTCAATAAAGCAAAAATGTTCAACATAATGAAAAAGGTTTTGCTTACTATTATTGAAAAAATCAAGGCTGTTTTCGTAATTGATGATTTTGAGAATATTGACGGAATGTCTTTTGATTTCTTAAAAGAAATTCTAAAAGACGATTATTTCTTGGAAAGATGCAAGTTTATCTTAATTTCAAAAATCACAAAACCCGGCATGGGGTGTATTACTTCTTCTAAGCTTACGGAAGATAACTATATTGATTTAACGATTGCACCTTTTACAAAGAATCAAGTTGAAATACTTGTAAAACAATATGGTGACTTGGAAATTGGAGAAGATTTTATAAATCTTGCATTAAAGGTTTCTGCCGGAAATCCATCTATAGTTGAGCAAATGGTGCTTCTTTACAAAGATATTCGAAGAAACGGATTAAAACATATTACGTATAACTCTATAGAATCAATCCTAGATGCGCGTTTGGGAATTCTTAAACAAGAAGATTTGCCGTCTTATAGAATGCTTATTGCAATGTCTGTTTTGGGTAAGAAATTTTATCCGGCTATGCTTGAGCATTTTGATAATAATTCAGAAAAAGAGTTTGAGCGAATTATTGAAAATCTTGTGCAACGAGGATATATAAACCAGATTAACAACTTGTCATTTGAATTTAAGAGTAATGAAATTTGGAAAAATATTGTTTCTGTAGTTAAAAATGACGACTGTTTCTATGAGGTTTTAAATATTTTGTATGAAACTCTAAGTATTTATAAACAGTCTTCAATAGCGCTTTTGGGTTATATTGTGCAGAAATTAAACAATGATGATCAAGCACTTGCTACTTGGACGCTTCTTATGAAACAAGCTTCTTATATTGGTGATATTGGACTTTATATTGTTGCACAAAAACAAGCCTTGAAACTTGTTGAGAACAGACATGGTAACTTCTATCAAAAGATTAAGAAAAATATTTATACCCGTGTCGGCAAATTGTTAGAACCGATTGACCATAAAACCGCGTTTGAATATTTGCAAAACGCTGTTATGATGTTGGAAGATAATGAAGAATTGACTCATATTGAGTTGCTTGGTTATTTGGCATCATCTTCTATGAAGAGCGGTAATTATTGGGGCGCAATTGAATGTGCGGATAGCGTTTTGAATAAACTCCCTGAAAATATGGAGTTAGAACGAACATTAGTTAAATCAAGACAAGTTAAACCTTTGTTAAAACTAGGAAATTATGGGCAAGTTATCAATTTGATTGATACAGAAATAATGCCGGTGTTCGAAAAATATTTAGCAAAAGGTCGCAATACTCAAGTTATTACTGTAAAAGAGCTTTATTTGACTTGGATTGATGTATATTTTGATTTTGCAGAAGCTTTGACTTTCCAAGGCGACGGCAGAATGTTCGATATTATAAAACTGATTTTTGATATTATAGAACGGAATCAGATAAAAGAACCGGCAATTCTTTGTAAGGCTCATTTAGCTTTAGCTTTGGCAAATACTATTAAAGGCGATTTAAAGACTTCCGAAAAAATCTTAGACGACATTTTGAAAGAGTATTCGCTGGATAGTATGGATGCATTTATCGTTTCAAGATGGAATTTTATTGATATTGCAAACAAATTTATTGCCAAAGATTACGACAGCTTGTATACAGAACTCTTTAATGTCGTAGCTTATGCAAACAACGTAAATGATAGTTTTACGAAAAATATTTTAAAAACGTTGCTTGCTAAAATGCTGACTGATAAGAATGAATCTAAAAAGGCGCTTGAAATTTTGGAAGAACAGGTTGCTTATTTTGCAAAAGAAAAAGTAGCTACAGGCGTTTTACTTTGTTGGTATTTGATAGCAGAAATTAAACTTGTACTTAGCGGAACTCAGTTTGCGCTTGATATTGCGAATAAGGCTTTAGATATTGCTCAAGGTCCAAATATTAATAATTATTATTTTATCGCACTATTTAATAAACTTATTGGCGAAATTTATATGGCAAAACAGGATTTCGATTCAGCAAAAGTTTATTTGGAAAAATCTATTTTTGTAGCTAAACAATTTAACTTACTTACAATTTTGGTTAAAGATTATATTCAGTATGCAAAATTCTATCAAGAGTTGGCGTTACCTAAGTCAACTTTGAGAGCGAATTATATCAAACAATCATTAAAAATGTTCCAAATGGCGAAGAATGTGAGTATTGTAGCTGAACATCCGCATTTGCAAAAGCTTATCAGAGAAGAATTATCTATCCTAACGTCTTTCTGTAAATTAAATGGTATTATTCTTAAAAAAGGCACGAAATAAATTACCATTTTTTAATTTTTATTTTTCATTCGTTGTTGAATTTTGTAAATAAATCCTTTTATTGAACTATAATAACCAATTGCAAGAACTAATGAGGCTGCAACCCACGCGATAGGTCCTGCATAAAATACACCAAAGTATCCGATTTTAACTGCCAAAAAGACAGCTGCAAACGAGCGCATTAAAAGTTCCCCAACTGAAGCTAACATAGGAATTACGGCTCTGCCTAAACCTTGAAGTGCGTTTCTGTAAATAAAAATCTGAGCTAAGAAAAAGTAGAAAAGTGAACTTATAAACAAATAATCATGTGCTATTTTTACAACAGCTTCATTGCCGGAGCCGATAAAAATTCTAACTAAATCTCCGCCGAAGAAATGCATAATAAATGCCATGAAAATACTTAAACCGACATTTATAAGCGAAGCGCGCTTAACTCCATATCTGATTCTTGAAAAACACCCTGCACCAAAGTTTTGTGCAACAAAAGAAGCCAACGCAACACCAAACGAAATCATTGGTAATGTTGCAATTTGTTCAATTCTAAGAGCTGCTGTAAAAGCTGCAATTACGTTTGCGCCAAATGAGTTACAAACACTTTGAATAATTAATATACTCAACCCCAAAATCGCAAATTGTACTGCCATTGGAGCGCCGACCTTTAAATGCTCAAGTGCAAAATCTTTATCTTTTTCCCAATCAAAAAACCAATCTTGCTTCTTTAAGTGTAAAATCGGAAAATGCCTTTTTACATACCAAACACATAATAATCCTGAAAAACCTTGAGAAAGAATTAGCGCTAGGGCTGACCCCGGAACTCCGAGATGAAAATTGAGAATAAATACCAGCGCTAATATGATATTTAAAATAGAAGCTATAATTAAGCAATAAAGCGGAGTCATGCTATCGCCGAGAGCCCGAATAATACTAGCTAGAAGGTTGT
>CAKVJE010000102.1 GCA_934754735.1 uncultured Candidatus Melainabacteria bacterium | reverse complement strand
AATTATACCATGATGTTTTTAGGCGGAAGAGTCGGTAAAATGCAAGCAAAAGCGCTTGATAAAAAAATTAAAAAGAACTTGCATAACTTAAAAATCACTAAAATCGGTGATGAATATGCTATTACATTTAATGGACAACAACTGGGAAGATTTAAATCTGCTGAAGAAGCTACTGCATTTTTAACCCTAAAAAGCTATGAAATTGCAGAACAAACTCAAAATAATGCACTAAAAAATGGTGAACTTGCAGGTAATACAAATGAAGCAGTTACGCCTAAAACGCAAAAACCTGAGGAAAACAAGGGCAACATCGAATTCGCAAAAAAACTATATGCAGATAAAGAGTTCCCTAAAGAACAGATTGAATATATTTTAAGTGCTATAACCAAAGATAACATTGCATTGGCCAAACAACTTTGTGCAGATAAAGAGTTCCCTAAAGACCTGATTTATAGTATTTTAAGTTCTACAAACAAAGACAACATCGCATTCGCAAAAAAACTATGTGCAGATAAAGAGTTCCCTAAAGAACAGATTGGATATATTTTAGGTGCTACAAACAAAGATAACATCGCATTCACAAAAGAACTATGTGCAGATAAAGAGTTCCCTAAAGAACATATTGCATATATTTCATACTATACAAACAAAGATAACATTGAATTCGCAAAAGAACTATGTGCAGATAAAGAGTTCCCTAAAGACCTGATTTATAGTATTTTAAGAACTACAAACAAAGATAACATTGAATTCGCAAAAGAACTATGTGCAGATAATGAGTTCCCTAAAGGCCAGATTGCTAGTATTTTATACAGTACAACCAAGGACAACATCGCATTCGCAAAAGAACTATGTGCAGATAAAGAGTTCCCTAAATACCAGATTGAATGTATTTTATACAATACAACCAAAGATAACATTGCATTGGCCAAACAACTTTGTGCAGATAAAGAGTTCCCTAAAGCACATATTGGATATATTTTAAGTGCTAAAAACAAAGATAACATTGCATTAGTAGAACAACTATATACAAAACGTAAAGAATATAACTTGAAAAACGAAACAATCGTCGGAATGATTCCATTCCTTGGAGATATAAAATTAGAAAATTTGAAATTAGTTAAAGATAAAATTGAGAAAAACTTGTATAATAATTTGTCAGGAAGTGATTTTATTATATTAACAAATATTCCAGAGATTATTGGCAAAACTTCCGTAGAAAGCCTATTAAAATCAGAACGATATAATTTAATCAATCTTATACTACGTTATAAACAAGAAATTTGCGATGGTTGTCTTTCAAAATGTAAGGATGTAGCTCCAATAATTCCAAATAGTAATACTGAATATACAACTATAATGAGAGAATTATCGAATAGTTTGAATATTTCTATGGATAAATTAACACCAGAAAGACAAGCGAAGTTTGATAAGAGTATTAATTCTTTTAGCAATAGTATTAAAGAAATAAATTTAACTGATTTATCAGAAATTAATCTTAAATACTCTCACAAAGAATTTGTAAATGATATTAACGAGTTATTAAAAGATTTGCCGATAGAAGAACAAATCAAACTTCAAAACAAATTCGGTTTCAGAATTATTGATGGAGTTTTGACCGGTTATCCTAAAACTTTTAAAGACATTAATGCTGTCGAATTTGTTGACAAAGAATTATTAAACAAAGTCAATGAAAAAGTTGATAGTTTCTTGAATAATAATGCATTAACAGTAAAAGACAATCCTCAATTAAATTCATTATTGAATGACTTGTTCAATAATTGTCCTGAGATTTTGAACCAGATTGACGGAAGTTCTGAATTTGCAAATACTGTAAAAAGGTTACAAACTATTATAAAACGAGATGATTTTAAAGCATTATCAGATACAGATAAAAAAGTTCTTATACTAGCAACTTTAGTTGAAAATACTGATAAATCGATTAATACTTCAAAATTGGCAGCTTTTGATGCGTTCTTTATCGGTCAAAAATACGGATTATCTGATAATGAAGCTAAAAAACTTTATTACATAGTTGAAGCAGGTTTTTGCGTTGAAACTTTTATGCAAACTACAAAAGATATAACTGTAAGAAAATATCGTGAAGGTATGATAACAGGTCAAGACAGGCAAGACAAATTTGATATGATGGCTCTTAATTTGAAAGAAGACAATCGCCTACAAATGGCTCAAATGCTTTATTCTTCAAAATATCCAGAAGGCTTTACAAGAAACTTTGATAAAGCATTGGAAAATCGTGTTAATGAAATAAAATCCCAAGATTTTATTCTTCCTCAAACTTCTAGTGAAACATATCAAAATTATGCCATTGCAACAGAAATAAGCAGAGGCAATAATAAATATAATGTAAATGTTGTAAATGCAAAAGACATTCCAAATATGTATGCATTCGTTCATACACCGGAAGCCGGTTATGCAACTGGTGGCACTCGTGCAGCAAATTTTTCAAACTTCGAAGCATTTGCAACATTAAATGATGATAAAGTTATATGCACAAGCTATGTTTCAGCTGATAAAGCTGGGCTAGTCGAAGAGTTTGGTAAAGGTTTTATTTTTGAAGTTCAAAATGATAAACAATATATAGCTTATGGACGTGATATTTATTCTTTGGGCAAAAATATCCAAGACATCGTTGTAGAATATTACAGAGATAAAGGCTTTAAAGCTAATCAAAATAAAGGTGACAAGTACGACCATAGAACTTTAATGTCTAATATAATGAAACAAATGCTTTTTGGCAAAGATTATTATCAAATGAGTAATAATGTTATCACTACGATTTCCCATATTAAAGCTAAATACAATTCGGAGTTGCAAGGCTTGAAAACACAAAGACAAAATATCATTAAAAACAAATTTGGTACTGATAATATTACTCATGCGCAATATCAAGAATTAAAATCAAATGCTGATTTTGTAAATATTGAAAAACAAATAAAAGCTTTAAGAAACCAAGAACTTGCTGAAATTGAAAACATTCCAGAATACAAGGAATTAAAAGATATGGATAATAAATATATCGCACGATTGGATAATGTTAAGGCTAAATTGGGTGATAAACCAATGACATTGGATAATATCAAAACAATTGATACAGAATTCGCAGACGCTTATAAAGCTTTATTAGACAAAGATGGTGCAAACCGAGTTAAAAATGATAATAGTGTTAGTTTATTAAGAAGCTCTTGGCACAATGAAGCTCTTGTTTCTAATCCAAAAATTATTGGTATTTTTACTAAAAATATTGAACAAATCCCAGAAGAATATCTTATAAAAGCACAAGAAGAAAATTTACCAATTGTTATTTTTTGATGTTTCTAAATAATTCTGTATTTATAACTTATTCTTTCTTTTGACTGCAAGCTTTGTGAATATAATTTGCATTAACTTTACAGAGCATAACCACCTTGACTTCTTATTTATATTTTAACTTCAAGGTGTTCCACTTCTAATCAGATTTCATCATAAAAACTAAAACTATAATTTTGCTCCCTACTATCTTATGTTATAATAATAAAAAAGTGGGGAGTATTTTATGTCAAAAACTTTAATTCTTATAGACGGACACGCACTAGCTTACCGCCAGTTTTTTGCACTTGAAAGAACAGGAATGAAGAATTCTGAGAACCAACCAACTTGGGCGGTTTACGGTTTTTTTAAAGCTATTTTTGATTTATTGGCAAAAATACATCCAGATTACATAGCAGTTGCGTTTGATGTAGGCAGAAGAACATTTAGAACTGAAAAGTTTGAAGAATATAAAGCTAACCGCGAAGCCATGCCGGACACTATGCGCAGTCAGTTAGGCATAATTTGCGAAGGCTTAAAAGCTTTTGATATTCCTATTATTACAAAAGAAGGTTTTGAAGCTGATGACGTTATCGGAACAATTTCAAAAAACGCGTCAGACAAAGGTCATAATACACTTATTTTAACAGGCGATCAAGACAGCTTTCAACTAATTGATAAAGACGGAACAGTAAAAGTTCTTATCCCTTCTAAAGGTGAATTAATTGAGTATGATTGGAACAAGGTTTACGAAAAGCTTGGCGTTTATCCTGACCAAGTTATTGATTATAAAGGTTTACGCGGAGATACATCCGATAATATTCCCGGAATTCGCGGTATCGGAGAAAAAACTGCACAAAAGCTTTTGAACAGATATAAGCATTTAGAAGATGTTTTGGCCGATTGCGATAACATTCCTGAAAAAGCTGTTCAGAAAAAGATTTGCGAACAAAAAGACATTGCGATTTTGTCAAAAGATTTGGCTACAATCGTTAGAAACGTAGAACTTGATTTTGACATAGATACTGCAACCGTTACTTTGCCTAAAATAGAAGATGTTTCTGCGTTTTTAAGAAAAATGCAATTTTATACTTTTATCAAAAACATTGATAAAATTTTAACATCGTTCAATCCAAATGCGGAAGTAAAAGCGAACGAAAATCTGAATTTGTTTAATCAAGCGCCTAAACAAGATAACGTTCAGCAAAGTCTTTTTGCTCAAGCGATAAAAGAAACAGTAGAAGAAGCAAATATTGAGTTTAAAATTGTTAACGCAAATAACATTGAAGATATTTTGGCTCAACTGGAAAAATCTGATAGAATCTCAATGAGATTTTATTCAAACGAAGGGGAAATTGTTTCTGCTACAATTTCTAACGGTGAAAACTTCTTCTTTGGCGCAAACGAAGTTGAAAAACTTAAGCCTATTATTGAAAATCCTAATATTAAAAAAATCGGATTTGACGCAAAATCTGATTATCATTTACTTTTAAACAACGGTTATACTTTAAAAGGTTTAGAATATGATGTACTTTTAGCAAGTTATGTTAAAGACCCTAACAGAAAACATGCGCTTGAAGCCCAAGCTCTGGATTTTCTAAATCATATTATTATGTCAAATGAGTCTGAAATGGGCAAATGCGACGAAGCTTATACAATTTTTAGACTTTATGAATATTGGCAAAAGAATTTGGACGAGAGAGAACAAAAAATTGTAAACGAAATTGAAATTCCATTGACTTTAGTTCTTGCAAAAATGGAACACACCGGCGTTGCAATTGATTGTGAATATTTAAAAGAGCTTTCTTCTTATATGACTGAAAAACTTGC
>CAKVJE010000101.1 GCA_934754735.1 uncultured Candidatus Melainabacteria bacterium | reverse complement strand
TATTTATGTTGTTGTCAGCAATTTCATTGCCTGTTTTTGCCGGAGAGGTAGAAGATTCGCTTAATCAAGGTCATAATGTCTTTTTATATTTATATTCATCGGATTGCGGTTATTGCAAATTGTTTGCGCCAAAATATGATAAGCTTTCCAAAATGTATGATGGGCAATATAATTTTTATAAATTTAATGCAGGTACACAATATGGGCACGATTTATTATTAAGGTACAAAGGACACTATGTTCCTTATGTATTACTTATAAATAATAAAAAAACAATTCAGATTTTACCGAATTGTTTGTCAGATATGGTTTGTGTTGAAAAAGAAATGAAATTATTTAGAAAATAAGGAGTGTATATGAAGGGAATTGTATTAGCAGGAGGAGCAGGAACAAGATTATATCCGGCATCGCAACCAATTTCAAAGATTTTATTACCAATTTATGATAAGCCAATGATTTATTATCCTCTTTCAACTCTTATGTTGGCAGGAATTCGTGATATTTTAATTATTACGAATGAACTTGACTATGATAACTTTATTAAATTATTAGGTGATGGATCACAATTTGGATTGAATTTGCATTATAAGATTCAATATGTACAAAGAGGTATTGCCGACGCATTTCTTATTGCGGAAGATTTTATTGGTAATGATGATGTTGCTTTAATTCTTGGCGATAACATTTTCCACGGACATGGTTTTTCTACAATAATGAAAAATGCGCTCAAAAAACATGCCGGCGCAACTGTATTCGGTTATACAGTTAAAGATCCTGAAAGATTTGGTGTTGTAGAATTTGATAAAAACCAAAAAGCTATTTCATTAGAAGAAAAACCTGCGCATCCAAAATCAAACTATGCTGTAACAGGTTTGTATTTCTATGATAATAGAGTGTGTGATTTTGCAAAGCAACTAAAACCTTCAGCTAGAGGTGAACTCGAAATTACAGATTTAAACAAAATGTATCTTGAACTCGGAGATTTGAATGTGGAAATTCTAGGTCGTGGATTTGCTTGGCTTGATACAGGTACTCACGATTCTATGCTTCAAGCAAGCTTGTTTGTGCAAACTATGGAATTGAACAAAGGTGTTAAGATTTCTTGTCTTGAAGAAATTGCTTATAATCAAGGATTTATAACAAAAGGCGAGTTGCTTAAAAAGATTGAAAAATACGGTAATAAGAATGATTATTACAACTATGTTCGAGCTGTAATTGAACATCCGACGCCGGCATTTGTCTAAAGAGTTGTAAAGAAGTAATTTTGACCTCTTGAAATTCGAAAAAGGTTGTTATAACATAAACATGTATTACAAATATGCTATAAAGGTGGTGAAAATATAAAATGGCAGAAGTTAAAGTTGGCGAAAACGAAAGTATCGAAAGCGCATTAAGAAGATTCAAAAAGAAAATTCAAAAAGCTGGTATCTTATCAGAAGTAAAAAAACGCGAAAGATATGAAAAACCAAGCGTAAAGAGAAAACGCAAATCAGAAGCAGCTCGTAAACGTAAGGTTTAAGTTTATAATAAAAAAGGAGATGATTTATTCATTTCCTTTTTTTTTATTGTAATTCTTTAAAATATCTAGTATTTGTGAAAAACAAGGTATTGTCGAAAAGGGTAGGTTTCAGCTATAATTATTTCAGATAGTAAGAGGTGTTTATGAAAAAATCATTAGTGAAATATCCGTTTTTAACAAAAGAAGTTGAAATTTATGAACAAGAAAATGGGCATAAAATTGTATTAGCGCATAAAGAAGGCGGTATGGTTAACGTATCTTCTTGGGTTAAAACGGGTTCAATAAATGAAAACGATAAAAATAACGGAATTTCGCATTTCCTTGAGCACCTTATGTTCAAAGGTACACACAAACATAAAGCAGGAGAATTCGACAAGATTCTTGAAGCGAAAGGCGCAATCGTAAACGCTGCGACTTGGAAGGATTATACATTTTATTACGTAACGCTTCCAAAGGGCGAAAATAACGAAAACTTCTACACAGCAATAGATTTGCATGCTGATATGATGACAGACCCTGTTGTTCCTGATTATGAAATGGGTGCGCCATTTGATGTTAACGATAAAACGGTTACAGATAAACGCGAGCGCCATGTTGTAATTGAAGAAATCAGAATGCGCAAAGACCAACCTTGGACAAAGGTTTATAATGCGACAAACAAAGCGATGTACACAAAACACCCATACAAGCGTGATGTTATCGGCACTCCGGAAATTATTTCTCAAGTTAAGCAAGAAGAAATAATGGACTACTATCGCAGATTTTATTCTCCCAAAAATGTTACTACAATTGTAGTTGGCGAATTTGATTCAGAAGATATTTTGCCAAGACTTGTAAATGCGTTTAATTGGGGTGAAAGACCTGAACCTCCTGTTAGAGACATTGAGCCGGATGAACCTGTTAAAGAACAAGTTTACATAGAAAACGAAGCGCACATCAATTCTTCATTCTTAATGTTTGGTTTTTTAGGTGCAGTTGCAAAAGATTTGAAAAACGTAATTTTGCTTGAAATGCTTGCAATTATTCTCGGTGAAGGCACAAGCTCAAGACTTTACGTTAATCTTGTAGAAAATATGCAAGAGCACATTTTCAATATGATTGATGCAGAATGTTATACATTTAGAGACGGCTGTAATTTCTTTGTTCAAGCAAATTTTAATCCACAATATAAAGAAAAAGCTGTTGAACTTGTTAAGTCTGAAGTTTTGAAATTGCAAAACGGAATTACTGAACGCGAACTTAATAAGGCGAAAAAGAAACTTAAATCTCGTTTTGCGTGTGAAGTTGAAACAGTTTCTGATATTGGTGAAACAATTGGTTACTACATGACGGTTTGCGATGATTTGGCAATTGCGGAAGATTATTTGCCAATCTGTGAAGAAATCACTTGCAAGGATTTGGAAGAAGCTGCTAAGAAATATCTTGATTTAGACCACGCAGTAATATCTTTGCTTGTTCCTCAAAAAGAAGAAAATAAATAATGTGGAAAAAACTTACTGAAAAAACTTTAATCCACGCAGTATTGATTGCAACATCTTTGCTCTCAATATTTCCGTTCATTTGGTTAACTTCAACCTCATTAAAAGGGCTTGGAGAAGATATTTTTGCTTATCCGCCAAAACTTATTCCGGCGGATTTTACTTGGGCAAACTATGTTGATGTGTGGGGAAAAGTCGATTTCATGGCTTATTTTTGGAACAGCGTAATTGTTGCTGTATTAACGGTTTTACTTAACCTTATACTTTCATCACTTGCGGCTTATCCACTGGCAAGAATGAACTTTAGGGGTAAAAAAATCGTGTTTTTTTCGATTTTAGCGACGATTATGATTCCGTTTCAGGCCATTATGCTTCCTGTTTACATAATCACTTTAAAGTTGCACTTAATCGACAGCGTTAATAATGTTATGGGCTACATTGGGCTTGTAATGCCGTTTGCGGTGAGCGCGTTCGGAATTTTCTTGATGAGGCAAGCATTTTTAAAAGTTCCTAGAGAGGTTGAAGAAGCCGCAATTGTTGACGGTTGCAATGTCTTTCAAATGTTTGTAAAAGTCGTTATTCCGATGGTAAAACCGACTTTAGCTGTGCTTGCAGTTTTCACGTTTATTGGTTCTTGGGGCGAATTTCTCTGGCCGAGTATTATGCTTACAAAAGATTCAATGTATACTTTGCCGGTTGGAATTAACAATTTGCAAGGCATGTTTTCTTCTAACTGGAGATTTATTGCTGCAGGTTCAATTATATCAACCATTCCAATTATAATATTTTTCCTTGCTATGCAAAGATATTTTATCTCCGGCGAAAATGATGGCGCTGTAAAGGGTTAGAAATTTATAAATAAAGTTTACTTTTATAAAATCATCCTTAATAAATATACAGGCGAGTAATTTTTTTAGTTATCGAAAGTTTAATAATAAGCGTATGAAAAAATTATTGAGTATATTTATTATTTCATTTATATTGTTGCCGGCAATTTCTCCTGCTTTTGGTGCAACTTTTCAAGGTGGAGTTGCTGAACAAGGAATCGGAAATTCCAGCAGAATTATTGATAAGCAAACTGGTGAAGGTGTTGGGGGAGCAAATATTACTTTACCTAAACAACGATATTCAACTAAAACAGATAAAGACGGCTTTTTTGAATTGAATACTCAGATTGAAGGCACAAGTATAATGTCGGTGCAGAAAGATAATTATAAACCATTTAGTATGACAATTAACGATAGAACACTTAGCGCGCCGATTGTTGTAGGTATTGAAAAATCAAACGCTTCCGGTCAAGCAATAGATACAAATATGTATCATTTAGGAGACGGAAATTTCTCGGATTTGTCAGCAAATGCAAGTGAATTTAATATGCAGACCATTGGACCTTTTTATACCAAAAGGTTTACTTTAAAAAATATAAATATAGCAAAGCCTGTTTACCTTGTAATTGGCTCTATTATTGGAATTGATACTGCTATGGCGCGTTCTATGGGACAGAATAAAATTCCAAATGCGTTTGCTTCACCTCCGGAAGTCTATTTTAACGGCAATAAAATTTCGGAAATTCAACTTAATGGTGATGGACAAAGAATAAAGCTTCCATCTAGTCTTATACGTAAAAGTCAAGTTAATGAGATTACGATTAAGACAGGTCGAAATCTTATGCAAACGGCATATATTGATTATGACGATATAGAATTTATGAATCTTATTATTGAAAACTAATGTGGGGAATGATGAAAAAAAATCTCATTTTGATTTTAGGTGTAATTCTTGGAATTGCAGGTTTTGCTTTTATTGTGCATAATCTTTTTAATATTCATATCACAGCTGTTTTTGAAGATTTAGAGCCATTTCCAAAAAATTTGAATGTTTATTATAAAGGTTTTAAACTCGGAAGGACTGTAAGAGTACATCCTTCAAAAGATTTTACTAATACTCATGTTGAAATAATTTTGAACGCAAAAAATTTAAGTTTACCGGACAATACAACTGCAAAAATGAAATCAAAAAATAAAAAAGATTATATTGAACTTGAATATCCATCTGCGCCTTCGATTACGTATTTGAAAAATCATTCTGTGCGTTGCATTCCGTATGATTATCAAAATCAAAGACTAAAAAACGACAGGTTCCATTTGGTAGCATCGGATATACGCCGATCGTAA
>CAKVJE010000100.1 GCA_934754735.1 uncultured Candidatus Melainabacteria bacterium | reverse complement strand
GTTTTATTGTTCTTAATGATTTTTGTTTCATTTCTTCATCAATATGAATATCTTGTCTTAAAAGTCTTGAAGTATATCCTTGAATGCTAGTTAGTGGCGTTCTAAATTCGTGACTAACCGTATCAATCATATTTGAGCGAAATTCATTCATTTGTTTCAGCTCTTTATTCTTCTTTTTGAGCTGAATATAAGACTTGTGAATCTGGTTAACCATTCTGTTGAACTCATTTCCAAGGAAAACAATCTCAAAAGGCGTAAAAATATTGGTTAATAGCCTAATTCGTCTTTCATAGTTTCCTTTTGATATCGCAATAATTGCTTTGAAAAGCTGACGAATATTAATATACAAGTAAGATGTGTATAATCCGACAACAAAGAATACAGTTAGCACAGTTAACAGGATTGAAAGTATGATTTTATCGCGGTTGTAGTCAATCGTATGTTTTGTAACAATTTCAGAAGTATTAACAATAATTGTTACGTCTGGACTGGTTTTTTTTAAATAAACAAGCGGTTGGTTTTTTGTATTACCATAAATTACAGGCTCGTTTTCTTTAAGTTTTGTCGGAAGTTGCGCAATACTTTTATCATAGCCTTCTTGTGAATAATTACTTGTTGCAACCAAATCTTTACCAACTAAAACATAGATTTGTCGCTTATCTTCAGTTAAAGTTTTGAAAAGATTTTTCTGCAAATTCTTGATATCCAAAACAGCAACCAAATAGCGTCCATTCTTCATCGGACGGCTAAATACGGTATAATCATCTTGAATACTGTACATTTTGTATTTATCAAGCTGGCTTTTTTTAACAACTGCTAACTCTTTGTAAAAAGGTAAATCACCAATAATACTATCAAGATAATTTTGTTCTTGGTTTGGATTATTCAAGTATTCGAGGCTTGCAATAATTTGCGTAAGTTCATTGTTAATCGAGTGTTCAAAGACATCAATTTCTTCAGACACGATATTAGCAATCATAACGGCTGCCGAGCGAAGTTGCGCACGGTTTGACTGTTGGTTAATGTTGCTTATAATAACACCGCTAACAGTCATCGGAATAAGCACCGCAAAAAAGATAACGATAATTATCTGTTCTGCAATCTTTAATCTTCTTTTGCTAAAAAATTGAACCATTTTTTCCACGCTTGTTTTGTAATTCTAAAATTTTTATTGAGGTGAATAAGTGAATAGGTGAATAAGTTCGTATTAAATATGTTAAAATAAAAACGCGTTAAACATTGAAAATATCTAAAATGAACTTATTCACTCATTCACCTATTCACTTATTCACCCAGCCATTTATGAAGCTTCCCCAAACGGTGTCAGCTTATACCCAACATTTGTCACCGTATGTAAATATCGAGGATTTTTTGTATCAGGTTCGATTTTATTTCTTAATGCGCCAACGTGAACCCTTAACATTCTTACATCTTCGTCACTGCTGTAACCCCAAACCTCTTCTAACAGTGTTGCAAGAGTTACAGGTTTATTGAAATGTTGCATTAAGCAATACAAAATTTCAAACTCCGTCGGTGTAAGTTTGATTTTCTTATTAAGAATAATTGTTTCTAATGTGTCAGGCAAAATTTCAATTTCACCAGCCTCTAAAATTTCATTAGACATTATTGTTTCAACTGGTGGTTGATTTCTACGCAACAGCACGCGAATTCTCAACAAAACTTCTTGAACGTCAAATGGTTTAACTAAATAATCATCAGCACCACTATCAAAACCACTTGTTTTATCGCCAATAGTACCTTTTGCTGTTAACATTAAAATCGGTACATTGATTTTTGCTTGACGAATGTTTTTGCAAACATCAAAACCGTTCATTTTGGGCATCATAACATCAAGTAAAATCAAGTCGTATTTATTATTTAAAGCCTTGTTCAAGCCTTCCATACCATCACAAGCCGTATCCACAAAATACCCGCTTGACGAAATATCAAACTCCAACAAATCCCTGATTTCTGTGTCATCATCGACAATCAATATTCTTTTCTTTTCAATCATAAAACCACCTTTATGCCTATTTTAAAAAAAGAATGGTTTCTTTGCAAGTTACTTTTTCTTTACTAAAAAGAAAAAGTAACCAAAAAGAAAAGACCACATTGTCGGTTGACATAAGCAAAATTACTAGTTTGTTTTAGATATCCAAGTCAACCTCTCAATTGTGACTACAAGCTCGACACACTCCATTCTTTGAAAGTGGGGTAAGCAAGAGTGTATTATTAAATTTACCTAAAAAGGTAACCAAAAAGAAAAGACCATATTGTCGGTTGACATAAGCAAAATTACTAGTTTGTTTTAGATATCCAAGTCAACCTCTCAAGTGTGACTACAAGCTCGACGCACTCTATTTTTTGAAAGTGGGGTAAGCAAGAGTGTATTATTAAATTTATCTAAAAAGGTAACCAAAAAGAAAAGACCACATTATCGGTTGACAAGAGTAAAATTATCATCTTAACAAAACTTAATAAATGACGAAAAAAAGGCAATTTTTTGAAAGTTGTATACTTTATATATATGTAAGAGATATTTAAATAGAGAGATAGAAAAAATGACAGCAACATACGATGCAATTGAAAGAAATAAAAAACCGGCAGGTGCTTTAGAAATCCCTGAAGATTTTCATTTCTACTATTTAAATAAAAAAGACCGCCAAATGAGATTTAACAACGGCGGAGATCCAATTTACGCTATTTTCGACAAAATTGATGAAAGACCTCTTTCTAAAATCGCTAAAGATTTCGTTAGAGAATTGGCAGACGATTCTATCAGATTTATCTCTACTTTGATTAAATAATCACACTCTTTTTAAGTTAATGGTGCAAAAAATTGCACACTACTTTTCTAAATTGAAAGAAGTAGGGTGCAATTTTTTGCACCATTAACCCTAACCTAAATCATCTGGAGTGTTGTCAACTATTAACTTTATTGCTATTATATACTTATTAAAATGAAACAATTGTTTAATAAATATATAATACTGATTTTAGGCGTTTATGCATTTTGGATAGGGGGAGTTCCTGTAATATTTTCTAAAGTGCTTCCGACTGTTTGCGAAAATATCAGCGTAAACAGCAATTATAATGTCGAAATTCTTAACCCCAAATTGAGACTGAATGTATTGCCAAAGGCAGTTTTTAGTGCAATGAGAATTACTGTTGAAGACAAAAGCACACGCGATACAACTACGTTAAACAACTTCAAAATTGATTTAAGATTACTTCCACTGCTTACAGGTCGAGTTCACATAAATTCAATCAGTGCAGATGATTTGCTTGTGAAAGCCAGCGTTAATAAAGACATAGAGCTTGATAAAGACTTCTTCAAAAACTTAGACAAAACAAAAATCAAATGTAACAGTTTCAAACTTGATGAATTCTCTATAATCCTTACACAAAAAGGTCTAAAGTCACCTATTATGTATACGGGCGAAAATGTTTTCTTTAAGAAAAATCGTAGATACTTAAAAGTTAATGCTGAAACAAAATTTAACATAAACAATTCTATTTCAGATGCGACTGTAAAACTTTATCTTCCGCGTAACAATGATATCAAAAAAAGTGTTGTCGATATAAAAGTTTCAAACTTTGATTTAGCACCAATTAGCGATTATTTGCGTCAATATTTGCCACAAGATTTAATCGAAACAAAAGGTGTAATCAATGTTTATGTCGACAAATATAAGCTAAATGCAGAATTGAAAAATTGCGCAGTTCTTATGAAAGATAATGCCAAATCAATGATATTTCCAGAATTATTGAATGTGGATGCTGATTTTTCAATAACAAGCAAAATCATTAATTTTAATACCGTAAACATAAATTCAAAAAATATTCATGCGATTTTACGCGGTTCGTTTTCAAATTATTTAGATAAAACATTGTCTGCTATAAATTTAAATGTTCAACTCGATAAATCACGTGTTGAAGACATTGTAGACATGCTTCCGCCAATCGTAGTTGAAGAATTTAATGTTTACAAATTAAAAAAATATAAATTCTTTGGAGACGCAATCGGCAATTTTACTATCAAAGGCGATATTTATGAACCGGATGTTGTAGGTGATGTATTTATCAGTAATGGAATTTTAACGAAACCAATACCAAATGCTAAAGGTGCGACTGTGAAATTGGATTTTACCGGACGTTATATTAATTTTGACGTATTTGTTCCGGCTGGTGGTGCAGAAAAAGTTTGGGTAAAAGGCGGTGTTGAATTATATAATGTCAAATACGCTGATATGCATATTTGGAGTACAAAAAATGTTGATTTGGCGACAGCGGAAGAAAAAATTATACCTATTCATGAAATTTTAAATTTTGTAATTGGACCTGTTCCGATTATGGATGTTAAAGGTAATGGAAACATTGATATAATTGTAAAAGGTAATCGCAAAAATCCGCATGTCTGGGGTAGTTTGAATTTTAGAAATGTAAAAACTTTTTTTAATGAAATTCCTAACTTAGTTTTGACAGATGCTGAAGCTGCACTAATTTTCGATGACCAGAATGCTGTATTTACTACAAAAAAAGGCTTGGTTAACGGTAAAAATATCTCAATTAACGGGACTTGCAATTTGTATGGCAAATTCGATTTTGACGTTAATACAAAGAATCAAGAAATCGCATATTTGTTCAATGCAATTCAGACCGCTACAATGATTGATGATGTTAAATCTATGCTTCCAAAATTGGATTCCATGGGTGGTTTGATTGATTTACAATTGAAAGTTTATGGTGCTGTAAAAGATATTGAAGATTTAGCGTTTAACCAAAATTTCTTTACAAAGGGAAAAATTAATCTTTTAGGCAATAAATTTGCTATGCAAGGTATAGAAGTTAAGAATACCAAAGGTGTTTTAGATTTTGATGGTCAAAACGCATCTGCTGATATTACATCATATATTGGAAATTCAGCTCTTAGTGCAAAAGCTTCTGTTAAGAATAATTTTGTGGATGCAAATATAAATATTCCGAAACTTAATTTGAACGATATTACATCTGATAAGAGCGATTTACAAAACGATATCGGCAATATTTTTGTTAATGTTGTTGCGAAATACAAAGGAAAACTAGACCCTGTTGAATTGGACAAAGTCAGTTTTGTTGCGAAAATTCTTGGTGTTGCGCCAAATAATAAACTTAAAGTTTCAAACGGTGTAGTAACGCTAAATAACAAC
>CAKVJE010000099.1 GCA_934754735.1 uncultured Candidatus Melainabacteria bacterium | reverse complement strand
AACTATACACAAAAAACAAAATCTACCGGCACATCAAACTCATCCGGATAAATCGTTTCTACAATAAGTTCTTTTGGCAAACAAACAACCTTTTTACCGCTAAAACCAACCAAAAATCTATCATAAAATCCACCACCATAACCTAGACGATAATTATTTTTATCACAACACAAAGCTGGAATAATAGCTAAATCAATTTGATTTTTTTCTACTTCGTCTGAAACAGGTTCTTGAGTTTTAAAGCAAGAAAAACAAAGTTCATCACCTTTTTCAAATGGACAACAAAGCAATTTTTTGCCTTCTATTCGTGGTAAATAAAAATTTTTATCTTTATCGTCCAAAAGCTCAAGTAAATCGACTTCACCCTCAAGCGGATAAAAAATTAAAATATTATGTGCCTGCTTATAAATTTCACTTGCGCGCAATTCTTTTATAACATTTTGACTGCAAGCTTTACGAAGTTTGCCTTGTGCTTTTGCCCATTTCCTTAACTCTTTTTTGTCCATAATCATATATTACAAAAAAAAGCCCGCAAATGCGAGCTGTAAACTTTTGTAAGATGTAAGATTGTAAGATGGGTAAATTTATAGGGGTAAAATTATATTCCAAATTTTAGGTTTAATTTATTCATTGGATCATTTAGATTATTAGAATGTCTATAGGCTTGTTGAGAAGCTGCAATAGCTTCATCTGTATAGTAATCTGGACAGATTCTTCTTGTTCCATCTAAAATTTCTACTTTACCTTTAGTATCCATTGTTTTGTATTTATCATAGTTGTTACCATTTAAAATATCATTAACTTGAGTTGTTATCATTGTATAAGCATTTTGTAGCGTTTTATTATTAGGATTTGCTTCTGCTAATTGTTGAATGCGTCTTGCCGCATATTGTTTTATTTCTAATGTTTCTGTTTTGCTATTTAAGATATTTCTGTGCGTAGCAAATTCATTTAAAGCTTCTGTTGTTTCTTCAACTTTTACATCTTCTCCTTCTAATGCATTAAAATTTTCTAAAGAATCAAGTACAGCTAAAGCTTGACTTGCTTTTTCACAAATTGCGTCCAACTTTTCATTTTCAGTTTTTGTAATTTCTATTAATTTTGATTTAGCTTTTTGTAAAGCATCTTTTTTCTTTTCTTCTAATTTTTCAATTTTTGAATTAATTTTTGCATTATTTTTATTCTGCTCATCGGTTAGTTCTGTACCAGAAACCAACTGCATTTTTAGATTTGCGATTTCAATTGAATATTTATCAGTTTCGTTAACGAAAGCATCAACTTCTGCTTGAGCTGCATTTACTTTTGTATCACGTGCATCTTGCGCTCTAGAAACAGCTTCATTGATATCGTTTTCATCTGTTGCGCCAATAGCTTTTAGATAATTGTTAAGTTTTTTAGACTGTTCTTTTCGTATTTCATCATCTGACTTACCAGCTCCGCCTTTACCGTCTGATTTTTCTGCGATTTTACTTGTAAGACTCATGAAAATTGAAGGTAAATTAGTAGCTAACGTATAACCTAAAAAAGTATGTCCACCATTACCATTTTGGGCATTGTATTCAGCGACACCCTTTGCGGCAAATTCACTATTATGTAAATTTAAAAAACCAGCCATCTTATACTCTCATTTTACATATCTTACATATATATAAAAGTCATTTATAAAAGGCTGATTTCACATAAACAAAAGTTTGTTACAAAAGTTTACATATTTATTAGCGGTAATTTTGAAGATTTGAAGCTATTTATTTTCAGCTTTAACTCTTTTGTAAGCTTTCATTATAATATTTCTTGCATTAATTGCGTCATCATGTGAAAGAGGAGGAATGCCTTTTAAAGGATATTCGATACCTAAATTTTCATATTTTGGTACTGCCATATCGTGATAAGGCAATACATCCAAGGCCGCAATATTATGCAAAGTAGCCAAAAATTCACCTAATCTGGTCAAATATTCTTCCTTGTATGTAATTTCAGGAACAACAACATGGCGAACCCAAATAGGCTTCTTTATATCTGACAAATAACGAGCGAAATCCAAAATATTTTTATTTGAATGCTGAGTCAATTTCTTATGTTCTTCATCATCAATATGTTTAATATCCAAAAGTACTAAACTTGTATATTTCATTAGTTCATCGACTTTTGCCGTATTATCCTTATTGAATAAAACACCTGAGGTATCAAGAGCAGTATGCACGCCTTTTATTTTAAGCTGTTTAAACAATTCTGTCACAAATTCCATTTGTGCCATAGGTTCACCTCCGGTTACAGTTAAACCTCCTGCACAGAACTCTTTAACACCTTCATACTGTTTAACAATTTCTTCTACGCTCATTTTATTATTTTCTTTAAAGTCCCAAGTATCAGGATTATGACAATACTGACACCTCATAGGACAGCCTTGAGTAAAAACAACAAAACGAATTCCAGGGCCATCAACGGTTCCACAACTTTCAACTGAATGTATATTTCCATATATTTGTTTTGACATAACCTTACCTCTTTTTTACTATTCTATTATAAAATAAATAAAGACTCTATCTTAAATTAATATAGCTATATATCCTTTGGAGCTGTTAAAAATCCTTGAGAAAATGGAACATCTTTATTAGTAAAACCTGTTCTTACAATATTACGTCCAAATTTTTGTTCTAATTTATCCAAGCTTTTACCTAATTTTTCTTTTTGTTCACGTTTAGTATCAGTATCAAAAAGTATCAGTTGCTCTTGCGAACAAAGATTAAAATCCTCTAATACAATTCCAACACTTCTGTATAAAGTGTCCGAAGAAAACATTTTTTCTAAAACAGGAAATGCGTACTTTGAAATTTCAAATTCAAAATTAATAGGAACAGCAACTTGGACTTTAGAATAAAGAGTTCTAAAATCTTTTGTTTTTAAAATAACACCGATGGTGGAAGCCTTGCAATTAATTTTTCGAAGTCTTGTACAAACATCATGTATATGAATAGAAAGTTCATTTTTTAAAAATTGTAAATCTGATGTAAACTCTAAAAAAGATTTTGTATCAGAAATTGATTTTGGAAGCTCTATTTCATTTGATATAGGCGAAACCATAATTCCCAAAAGTTCAGATTTTATTGCAAGTCCATTTTTGCCAAATCGGGTTTTTATCCAACTATCATCTCGTAAAACATAATCATAAGCTGTTCTTACTCCTAATCCACGAAGTTTAACACCGAGTTTTCGTCCAATACCCCAAACTTCTTGAATATCAGTATAACGCAAAACGTCTCTTAACTTAGATTTGCCGACAAGAGAAATATGTGTGCTCGTATTTTTAGATTTATCAGACGCCAATTTTGCAATAGTCTTTGTTTTGCCGACTCCAATTGATACCGGAATATCAACTTCTTTTAGAATTCTTTGTTGAATTTCATAAGCAAGTTTGAAGTAGTTTTTCTTATACAATTTTGTTAGTCCTGTAAAATCCACAAAAGCCTCATCTATAGAATAAACCTGCACATTAGGACTATATTCTTTTAAAATTTGCATTACCATCGCAGAAATTTTCGTGTAAGCATAATGATTTGCTGATATATAAATACACTCAGGATATTTTTCGACTGCCTGAAAAAGTGGAATGCCCATAGGAATTCCGAGCGCTTTGGCTTCTCTAGAGCGAGCAATTACACATCCGCGTTCGCCGGACACAACAGAAACCGGTATACCTTTTAATTCCGGATTAAGTTTTCTTTCGCACGAAACAAAAAAACTATCACAATCTATTAATGCTATATATTTTTGAGTTGTCATAATTTATTCGAATGTATAAGTTACGGTTTTTTCTTTCCAATTGTAGTTCTTTTTTTGCGGCAAAATTTCCATAAGCAAACCTTGCTTATATTTCGCTATATACCATTTATGAAATTTCAAAGCACGCTCAATATCTGTCGTCTTGAATTTTTCAATCCTCTGTCCACCCTTTATTTGAACCATTTTATAAAGAGCTTCGATTTGTTCTCCGGTTTTGACATCCAACATAATATAATTTTAACATATTATAAAAAAAGAGCCTAATCAGCTCTGAAATTTAAAATAACTTAAAGTAATTAATAAAAAAGTGCACTATTTATAATTAAACCATGCACTTTTATACTTTTTAGTTTTTGTTAGGCTAAAAACCCAAGCCGCATTGCTCTACCAACCAGCTTTAAACGCTTCTGGCTTTATTTGTGGAATACCTCTTTCATTACACAAAACTGTTGTTCCAAGAATATCTCCTGGTTCTACACTTGTCCTTGAAACCCTTTTACCATCTTCAGTAAAATGAGTAACGGTTTTAGCTGTATTATATGTTGATAATTCACATCCATCTTTTGACACCTCTTTTTCAATCCCTTTTCCACCATACCCTGAAGCTTCTTGAGTTGTTGTTCTTCTGCCGACTTTAACACCTTCCTTTGTATAAAATTCTTCAACTTTTGTAATTACACCATCTTGGTGACCTTCACCCCACAATACAGAATCACTTTTATCATGAGTAGTTCTTGTAACAATCTTTCTTCCATCTTTCATATATTCTTCTTCAACTTTCACAAGCTTTCGAACTGGAGCTCCAGGTCCTAAATAAGAATCTTTTGTAAGTATTTCTTCATATTTTGCACCTTTTGAATCTGTATATTTAGTTATCATTGTTACAGTCTTCTCTGCATTTTCTAATAAATTAGCTAATTTTTCTTTAAGAACCTCAAGCGTTTTTTTATTACACATTCCTGTTTTATCATTTTCTGCTTTTTTTATATCAGCTTTAAATTTAGCTATCTCTTTTGCTACCTTTTCCGGATAAAACTCTCGTACACTTGTTTTGCCAACAGGAATTAAACGTTCTGTTACTATAGAAATAGGTTTAGTAATCATAATTAAATCCTTTCATAACTTTTATTCATCAAACCTTACATGTGTATTAAGTCATCAGAAAAATTTTAATTGCTAACTCAAAACAAAATAATATCCATCCGTTCCATTCAATCACACACTATGACAGAGTTAGACAGATTTGTAAAGAATTTTATTTTTTGCTTAACATTTAATAACATTTCGTTACAAAAAAGATGGGGTGAGTTCAAGAAGCAAGCACAACAATAAAATATTGAAGTTTTAGCCGTAGGTTGGGCTTTCAGCCCAACAAAAACATGACAAAAAAAGAGATAAACTGAAATCCATCAATTTATCTCTTTTTCTTAAAATAGATGTTGGCAACGTGCTATCTTCCCAGGAAGTGGCCCTCCAAGTATTTTCGCCTCTGCAGGTCTTTACGAC
>CAKVJE010000098.1 GCA_934754735.1 uncultured Candidatus Melainabacteria bacterium | reverse complement strand
TTTTCTAATCTTACCGCTGCAAATTCAATAATTCTTTCTCTAGTGTAATCAAGACCTGTTGTTTCAGTATCTAAAACTATTTCTATTTCTTTTTTTCTCGGCATTTTAAATCCCTTTTAGTTTCTCCCTAACAGTATAATAGCATGAAAATATTATATATGGTAATATAGGTTTGTTAAAGGATGGAGAAATTTAATAACACCCTCTCCCGCCTTCGGCACCCTCCCCCAAGGGAGGGCGTTATCTGCGTTTATTAAGCGTCTTTAGTTCCCTCCCCTCGGAGAGGGTGCCGAAAGCGGGAGAGGGTGTTATTAACTAAAGAGAGGTAAATTATGGTTCAAGAAATTAATACCGATATGTTTGATACGGAAGTTCTAAATCACGAAGGAATAACAGTTGTAGATTTTTTTGCAAACTGGTGTGGTCCTTGCAGAAAATTAGGTCCAATTTTAGAAGAAGTTGAACGCGACATTGAAGGCAGTGTAAAATTTACGAAAATTGATACTGATGAAAATATTGAAGCCGCTAAAAAATACCAAGTCAGCGGTCTACCTACGCTTTTGATTTTTAAAAATGGCGAAGTAGTTGAACGCATGGTTGGCTTAATGCCAAAAAGTACTATTATTACAAACATTGAAAAACATTTGTAGTTTAATAAAGATATTAAAAACGCTCGGATTAATTAATCCGAGCGTTTTTTGTTAGTATTTATAAATTACTTTAAATCCGTTATCTACAACCGAAGCTCCGCAATAAACGCCACCACGCTTCACATCAGTTTCATTGCATGCTCCTTTTGCTTCATTCCAAAGATTTCCATTTGTTTCCTTGCCATTTAATTGCAATAGTTGTTTTTTTACATTTCCACCATCTGGATATACGGCACCGCCATCGTCAATATAAAATCTAAATTCGTCTTTACCTGAACGATTTGGTTTTTTATCAAAACCATTTATATCAAACCATAAGCTTATTATTGCTCCTTTATAAGCACCGCCTTTTTGATTATCATTTCTATCATATAAGTTCATAGCCATTGCACTACCATCAGCAAATGAATAAACTGTAAATTCATCAACCTCTACTTCTGCAGAAGGTGAACCATCACCGTTGGTTAAACCTGCATAAGTAGCTGGTGCAGGAGTGAAATCTGTTATTTTTTCACTTACTTTTATACCTTTTACATACTTAGATAATTCAGTTAAATATGCTTCATTGTTTTTACCAACAATAGCACTTATTGAATCAGCTTGATTATCTGCAAGCATGTGTTCATGTGCAACTTCTAATGTACTCATAAATTTACTTAAAGTTGGCCCAACTTTTGCCTTTTGTGTTGCATTATTTAAAGCCGGCGCAGCTAAAGCTGCAACAACGCCAATAATTCCTAATGTAATCAGTACTTCTGCTAAAGTGAAACCTTTTTTCATAGTTATACCTCTCTCAATTTCATGTTACTTATTATAACATATTCTCTATCGTTTGTGAAGATTAAATCAATAGTTTGTTATTAATATATAATTGACTGTTGTATCATTTATATGTTAGTGCTAAATTCATCACTAAAGAGGAGTTTGTTATGAAGAAAATACTTTTTATCATTGATAAAATTGAACTTAAATATTTTGAATTCAACAATCTTGTTACGAATTTCTGGATGATTAAAGAGTTTCTAGAACGTGGAAATGAAGTTTTTATTACTACGATACCTAATTTATCACTAAAACAAGATAAAGCATTCACAAAATGCTATGAAACATTTGTATGTGATAATAATATTTTTTATAAAGATGTAAAAGTCGAAAAAGAAATTGATGAATTTGATTTGGTTATGTTTAGACCGGATCCGCCTGTTGATATAGATTATATTAATGCTACATACATTTTCGATTTCGTAACAAAACCTCGCATTATTAATTCGCCAAGTGCAATTCGAGATTTTAATGAGAAACTACACAGCGTTCATTTTAAAGATTTAATGACAGATAATATTGTTACAGCTTCACTAGATGAAATTGAAAAGTTTTTAACTATCCATAAACAAATTGTTTTGAAACCACTTAATCGTTGTTTTGGTTCAGGTGTTATGTATTTGTATGAAGGTGATCCAAATACACGCACAATTATTAATACAATGACAAACAATGAAACAACATTAGTTATGGTACAACAATTTATTCCGGCAGTTAAACAAGGTGATAAACGAGTTTTAACGTTAGGCGATAAGGTTTTAAAATACTGTATAAAGAAATTACCAACAAAAGATGATTTTAAATTTAATACTCACAACGATAATTTTATAACATCGGCAGAACTTTCATCAGAAGAAATCGCAAATTTCAAAAAAGTAGCACAAAGATTAAACTCTATAGGAATCGCAATGGCAGGTCTTGACGTAATTGACGGTAAAATTATAGAAGTCAATGTTACTAGCCCATGCTATTTCATAAAAGAAATCAATGGCTTGTATGGTGTGCATTTAGAAAAAGAAATCTGTGATTATATTTTAGAAAATACAAGTTGTGAAGTTAACGCATAATTTTTTATATAATTTACTAATTCAAACTCATATCAATATAACTATCTTCAACACCCTTATAATTGATTTTTGAAGATGTAATTGGCTGTCTGTAATCGTATTTATTGATAGAACGAGATTCTACAATTACTGATGGCGGTAAAATCGACCATTTATAAAGCGCAGTTGACATACGTCTGAAAAATTTGTCTAACCATTCGATTTTTTGTTCTTTAGAAATAGAATTATGTTTTTCATAAACAAATTCAGTTTCTAAAAGGTCATAGTAGCCTTCATTTTTATTTTCAACTCGCCAAATGATTTCATCTAAGAATTCGTAAGGCATAAGAGCATCTTCTGCAATAAGTGGTTTGCCTGTTTTAGGGTCGATTGCAAGTTCTGCACCAGGTTTTTTAAGGATAATAGCTTCCGGAATTGCATTTTTTTCTTCTCTGTTTTCATTCATCCAACGCGCAAATGCAAATAATTTAGTTTTAGGAACATCCGCAATTGGTGCAAAACCGCCTGACATATCACCGTTAATTGTCGCGTATCCCATATAAAGTTCTGATTTATCGGAAGTTGCAATAGGAATGCAAGAGGCAAATTCATTACTTATTCCCCACAAGAACATTGCTCTGGAGCGAGCCTGAATATTATCAGGAGTAAACGAAGTCTTGTAACGTCCGTCCCATTTAGTTTCTACTGTCTTAAACAATTCATTTAAACATTCTGTTGTGGTATTAATCATTGGACGAATTGTAGCTTCTGTAAAATTAATTCCTAAATTGTGGGCTAATTGTTGAGCGTCAGACTTACTTTCTTTGCTCGTGATATGAGAAGGCATTGAAATGCCAAAAACATTTTCTTTTCCGATTGCATCAGCTAAAAGTACTGCGCAAACTGTCGAATCTAAACCGCCTGAAAGCCCTAAAACCGCACGTTTAAAACCACATTTTTTAAAGTAATCACGAATTCCTTGAAGAATTGTTTTATATGTTCTCTCTAAATCTGATTCATATTCTAAAGTAAAAACTTTTTGCTCATTAAGAGATTTATCCAAGCCTCTAGTCAGCGGATAAATTTTGCCTATTTTTTCTTTCGGGTTAACAATTAAAAATTGTTCTTCAAAAGATTTTGCTCTTGCTAACAATTTTCCGTCCGCATCAAAAACTCTGCTGGAACCGTCAAACGAACTGTTGTCAATCGCACCAACTTGGTTTACATATACAATCGGAGTGTTATATTTTTTAGCAATAAAAGAGAGCATGTTATGTTTTAATTGTTCTTTTTTTGCTCTTGTTGGTGAAGCTGAACAATTTATAAAAATTTCTGGATTTTCTTGTGCAAGTTCATCAATCGGGTCTTTATCATAAAGATTTTTTTCAAAAAATTCTTTATTGTTCCAACAGTCTTCACAAATAGAAATTCCGTATTTTTCAAAAATTTTACTATTATCTTTAATGTTGTCTTTATCAAAAACACCTAATGTTTCAGCCGGCTGAACTCCTACGGTCGGAGATGGTTCAATATATCTGTAGTCATTGAATTCTGAATAATTAGGTAATAGTGACTTTCTAACAATTCCTGCTATTTTCCCCTCCTTTAGAATTGCCACAGAGTTAAAATATTTTTTACCTTCCGCGTCTTTTCTTCGAGGTTCAACAAAACCAACAAGAGCAGTTGTACCTACTGTAATTTTTGCTAATCCTTTTAGCCATTTAATATTTTCTTCAACAATAATCGGATGTCGGTCAATTGTATCTTCAATCGGATAACCCATTAGTGCAAGTTCAGGAAACACAACTAAATCTAAGCCGATTTTACAAGAATATTTAATGTATTTTGCGATTTTTTTTGCGTTATATTCAATATTTCCTGCAATAGGATTAATTTGTGCCATACCAATAAATCCGCCATTAGAAACAATTTGCTTTACACCTTCTATTATATTTTGCGGGATTTCTTCACCGTGTGAAAATCTTTTATCAGCTATTTCGGATAGTTCATATAAGTTCATTTTTACCTCTCAAGTTATGTTTATTATAGCTTGAGAGGAAATGATTTGCAAAAATATGCGAAGATGATGCCGAATATGGGGTGAAGAGATGTGCTTTCAACTTTTCACTATGATATTAGTACCCTCTCTCTTCGGGTGAGGGTAGTTTTTTAATGTGAAGGCTGTGCGTGAACATTAGAAAAACGGGTGGGGGCTCATTGATATGAAAGTGAGTTAATAAATGAGGTATGCGGAGGGGAAGAGCTACTGTAAGTGAGCAGACTTATAGAAACATTGTCTTAATAAAACTTAACAATTCTTTTCAAAAAAGGCAATTTTTTTAAAGCAAAATTCTTTATATATACAAGAGTATAAAAACGAGGAACAAAGGAGTATAATCATGGCACACAATTTTGATATTTCAAAATTAACCGGAAGATTGCAACAGTTAGCATACTTGGCTGATACTGATAGATCTAATCATATTGATACAGAAACAGAATATTCATTATTTGAAAATTATGCTAAATCAGATTTGGAAGCAGGTACAATTACTGAAGCAGATTATAAAGGTATTTTTGGTTTAGAAACAGCTACAAAAACAGAAGAAGTTACTCCATCAGAAACTACATCGGTTGGAATAACAAATCCTATTGCAGTATCTAAGAAAGAAGCAAAAAGAGACGAAGCAAATATAAAAAATACTGTAAAAGTTCTTGTAAAACAAGGTTTTACTCCACAAGAATTGATATCTGAATTAAAAAGCAGATATACAAAT
>CAKVJE010000097.1 GCA_934754735.1 uncultured Candidatus Melainabacteria bacterium | reverse complement strand
TAAAGATATTTCTGTTAAATCATTGTCAGCAATGATTTTTGCTAATTTTTCTATATAGTCTGATTCAAATTTCATTTGTATTTCTCCTTAAAAAGTTTAGGAGTTTAGAAGTTGAGTAGTTTAGAAGAAATTTTAAATATCGTTTTTATAAACAACATACATTAAATTTCTTCTAAACTTCTAAACTCAGTTCTTCTAAACTCTATCAAGATATTCATTACTTCTGGTATCAACTCTGATTACGTCGCCGTTTGATACGAAGAATGGAACGTTAACTACTGCACCTGTTTCAAGGGTTGCTGGTTTTGTACCGCCTTGAGCTGTGTTACCCTTTTCAGCAGGTGGAGTGTCAACAACTTCCAATTCTACGTGAGCAGGAATATCAACACCGATAATTCTCTTATCGTGCATCAAAACTTGTACAATCATATTTTCTTTAAGGTATTTTACGCCATCACCAACTTGGTCTTCTGTAAGTTGAAGTTGTTCGTAAGTTTCGTTATCCATCATAACGTAATCTTTACCTTCTTTATATAAATATTGCATTTCTCTACGGTCAAGCATAGCTTTTGCAACTTTTTCACCGGCTCTGAATGTTTTTTCGATAACGTTACCTGATTCAACGTTTTTAAGCTTTGTTCTTACAAAAGCTGCACCTTTACCAGGTTTAACGTGTAAAAATTCAACAACGTTCCAAAGACCGTTATCTAATTCAAGTGTTAAGCCATTCTTTAAATCGTTTACTGAAATCATATTTGCTCCTTAAACATACTACTATTCATCTTTTTCTTGATACTAACATAAACGCGTTTTAATCGCAACATGCCAAAACAGCCACTTTAACATAATTTGTAGTAAAATAAAATTATTATGAGTTTAATATCAATTTTAAAGAAAAAAAATAAAAAACAACTTTTTACGACTCCGAGTCATGCCGGCAAATTGTGCATTTTTCATAAATTTTACCAATGGTATCGCTCAGATATTTCAGAAGTGGATGCATACAATCCGGAAGTTGCACTAGAAAAAGCCGAACAAAAAGCTGCAAAAATTTATAGTACAAAATCAACCCATTTTTTAACAAATGGCTCTTCAAGCGGAATTATTGCATCCGTATTAGCTTGCTGTCAATTTAATGACAAAGTTCTTGTTTGGTCTAAATCCCATCCTTGCCATAAAAACGCAATCAAGCTTGCTGGCGCACAAGCTATAGAATACGAACTTCCTTACAATGAAGAATGGGGCGTTTTTGAAGGTTTAGATAATGTAGAAGAACTTTTAGAAAAATATTCTCCAAAAGCGATAATCGTAACATCTCCGAGCTACGAAGGCATTGTTTCTGACATAGAAAAAATAAGCAAAGCTTGCAGAAATGCAGGAGTTTATTTAATAGTAGACGAAGCGCATGGAGCTTTATATCCTTTTTCAGATGAGCTTCCGCAAAGTGCTATAAAATTTGCTGATTTCACAGTTCAATCTCTACATAAAACAGCAGGTGGAATTAATCCGACAGCCCTTTTGCATTGCAATTGTGAATGTGATATAAAATCCGCACTGAAACTAATTACAACAACATCGCCATCATATCCTATGCTTGCAACAATTGAAGCTAATGTTAATTATTTGAATTCAACAAAAGGTAGAAAACGAATTAATGAATTGATTACAAAAATTAAAGAAATAAAAGCCGAACTCGGCAATTTGGAGTTCTACGGTGATGATGTTACAAAAATTCTTATAAAAAAGCAGGGGTTGAGCGGATTTGAACTTTCAGAAATTTTGTTTGATAAATTTAACATAGAAGATGAAAGAACAAACGAAAAATCTACAATGCTTTTGACTGGTTTAGGCACAACCTGCGCGAAACTCGATTGTTTACGCAAATTGAAAAGAATTTAATCAACTACGAGTTGTGACATTATTAATTTAGTCCAACACAACAAATGCAGAAATTTTAGGTCGGGTTCAATGAAAAATGTTGAACCAGACGTACGACTTATTTTATCTCTACATATTGCACACCTCCCCAATATTCGTCAAAGACATCTAATGGTACTGCGACAGTACAGCTCGTGTCCCAAGGATTTTCTAAATAAATATTTTTGTCATCTATATCATGTACTGCATAGGCGTGAGGAGCTTCAATTTGATATTGATATTCTGCTTCGGGATTTTTTGTTACTCCAAAAAATTTACTAAACTGATGTACTGTACAGGTCATTACAATATTTTTATTACCAAGTAGGTCTTTTATTTTTTGAGGACTAGGCTTTGGAAGAAATGATTTAACTAGATTTTGCCACTTATGATTTGTGCCTAGTAACAAATCATAAGCACTCCCTGGATAACCACCATGACTTATACCTAAAATGTTATAATGTTTTTCTGCTGCTATTTCTAAAATTTTTATATCAATGTCACCATCTGAAAATTGGCTTTTTGAAAGGATTTCTAATGCACTAACTGTATAAGGTTTATCTGCACCTTTAAATTTAACAGTATATGTTCCATCATGATTATCTTTAATTATATTATTTAAAATATCTTGCCCTTTTGGGGAACGTTGTATCGCAGAAATTGTTGATAAAAACCAACAATCTCCAATACCACCTTGATTAAAGTTATCATCTATTTTTGCGTTTGGCTTATTTGTTCTAAAATACGGTGAATCAATACAACAACTATTCAAATACTTTATGACTCGATCTTTTATATCTTTATCAAGCCCCCATTCTCCATTGATAGCATCTAATAAAGATTCTCCATAGTTATCTTTATAATTAGTTAAAATCTCCATGATATTTTCACTATTAATTTGATTTATATGTTTTTCAAAATTTTTATCAGTTGTTGGTAAGCCAATTTTATTTTTTGCTGTTATATCCATGTATAAACTGTCGCTTATAGGATCGTAATTATTGCTTTTCCCAGTTTTTTTATTAAAGCGCATAACGATATATCCATTTTTATCATATTCAATTTGCGTTTCACTCGTTCGCATATAATAGTTTCCATTTTTATAACTTCCAAGTTCAGCTATCAATTTATTTGTTGTTTTATTGATTACTTCAATAGTGCAACAATCTTCATTATCATACGTTTTTTTATATTCATATTCATTTTCAGGATAATGTTGTTTTAAAATATTCATTAATATTCTATCAGTATTCTTTCTTGCTTTTTGAAATGATTTATTAATAGTGTCATTAACTATTTTAATAAAATTAATAATGTCATCGGTTGACATTTTTAATTTTGATAAAGTCTTATTTTGTTTCAAAGCATCTTTAACTTCGTCAGTAGTTAATATTCCATCTCCATTTTTATCTACTAATATGAAATTACGCCAAATAGTCTTTATTTCATCTGCATCAAGTTTTCCATTTTTGTTTTTATCAAAAACAGATAGCACTTTATCAAAAATTGCTTGAGTTTTCTCATTATTTGATTTTAAAACAATTTTGCCATTATAATTTTCAAAATTATATTTTCCATTTTCGCTATAATCAAAAAAATTTTGCATATTTGCTCCATATAAATAATCTTATCTACATTAACGGCATATTTTATTTAAACTTTAGGACGCTTTATCATTATAGCATTATTACTATTACTACAAGAACTACCATTGCTAAATTTGCACTAATTGTAACATTTTTCTAAATCTCTTAACAATTGAATATGCATTAAAAAATAAATTAATAAGTCGCATTTGACCATTGTCATTCAACACAACAAATACATAACTTTTAAGTCGAGTTCAATGAAAAATGTTGAACCCGACCTACGACTTTACAGACCTATTTTCTGGTCGAGTTTGAAATGATGAATTAAATCAAAAATTGTTAAAAGTTGTAAGAATACACGTTTGTATATAGCTTTTGAGAAAAGTGTTTCGCCACTTTTGGGTTCTAATTCAAAGAATCCATTGTTTTTATTATCACTCGAAACAATTCCTCCGCCTAAAAATAATATAATTTCACCGTCTTTGAAAATACAATTCACATCAGTAACAAGCATTACTGCAGAAATATTTTTTAATCTTTCCATAAAAGATGGTGTTAATAAATATCTGGCCTCAATTTGATTGTTTGAAAAAACATTGAAAATCTCATTAAACTCAGTATCTTCTAAAATTACATTATCCAATTTCCATGGTTTACCTTTTGATGATTTTTTATCAAGACTAAAGCTCAAACCATCATTAAAGCTAATATCATGTTCTTTTATAAATTGCATACTTTTAAATAAAAATTTTACAGTAGGAGCTTCTATAACTTTTATAGTTTCAGGTGGTATTATATCTTTGTTGTTTGCCTGAAAGTTTTTTAAGTTGTTTACAAATTGTTCATAACTTAAAGGCTTTTGTCTTACAACAGTATGTCCTTCAAAGTTCTTATTCATTTTTATTCTTAAAATAAGTCCTGAGAAATCTGTAACAGTTTCACTAGAGTTGTTAGAATTTGTTGAGAGATTATTTTTTACTTCATGAGTAAGCTTTGTTTCAGTGATAGAAATATTTAACCCTTTGTATACTCCAACAATTCTGTCGTTATCTTTTTTACGTCTGGCGTCCCTAAAAAGTCCACTTTCTCTAATTTTATTGAGTGAAATTAATTCTTTTTCCGAATAATAGAATTTCCCGAAAATTGAAAAAATTGACATTAGTAAATTGTTTTTAATCTTTTTTCTATAACAATTTTCTTTTGAAAAAAGAAAAAACATTCCACCACTTAAGACAATGAAAAATAAAATAAAAACATATAGTTCAAATTTTGAATTCGGAAAACATTGCAATGTAACAATTGTAATTACCAAAGTTAATATAACAATTGAAATAATTATCTTTTTATATTTAAGAAGCTGCTGACGTTCATCTTCAAGAGGAGCTATACTGCGTTCTATTTTTGATTTATATACTAATTCAAATTGTTCATTAACTTTTTTACTATCCATTTAAATCTCCATATAATGATGAAAATTTAGCTCCTTCCCTTTTTATGGAAGAAGCTAAATTCTTATTTTAAAAATTCACTTGCCTTAACCGGCTGTCTTTCTTGTTCGGTTGTTTTAATAAAATCAACAGTTTTAATATTCAACATTCTTGCAAATAAAGAAGAAGGAAAGATTTCTACAGCATTTTTTAAATCGTTTGCTGCAGAATTATAAAATCTTCTTGCAGCAGCAATATGTTCTTCAACTTCGTTATAAGTCTGCATTGCAGTAATCATCGTCTGATCGGCTTTCAATTGCGGATAATTTTCAACCGCAACCATAATTTGTCCCATTTTCTTAGCAATTTCGCCATCAAGAGCAATTTTTCT
>CAKVJE010000096.1 GCA_934754735.1 uncultured Candidatus Melainabacteria bacterium | reverse complement strand
ATGACTAAGAAAAACGTTCTTCCAATGCACTGTTCAGCTAACATGGACCCTGCAACTGGTGAAACAGCTGTATTCTTCGGTCTTTCTGGTACTGGTAAAACTACTTTGTCAGCTGATCCAAACCGTAAGTTAATCGGTGATGACGAACACGGTTGGTCTCCAGACGGCGTATTCAACTTCGAAGGCGGCTGCTACGCAAAATGTATTCACCTTTCTGAAGAAAACGAACCTGATATCTTCAATGCTATCAAATTCGGTTCATTGGTTGAAAACGTTGTTATGGATCCAGAAACTAGAGAATTCGATTTCGAAGACGGTTCATTAACAGAAAATACTCGTGTTGGTTATCCAATCAACTACATCAACAATGCTCAAATCCCTTCTAAGGGTGGCATTCCAAAAGTTGTTATCTTCTTAACAGCTGATGCATTCGGCGTATTGCCTCCAATCTCTAGATTAGACAAAAACGCTGCTATGTACCACTTCGTAACTGGTTTCACTTCTAAATTAGCTGGTACTGAAAGAGGCGTTACAGAACCACAACCTACATTCTCAACATTGTTCGGCGAACCATTCATGCCAATGGATGCTTCAGTTTACGCTAAAATGTTAGGTGACAAACTTGACCAATACGGTACTAAGGTTTACTTAGTAAACACTGGTTGGGCAGGCGGTTCAGCTGCTTCAGGTGCTAAGAGAATGAAATTATCTTACACAAGAGCTATGGTAACTGCTGCATTGAACGGTTCATTTGATTCAATCGAATTCAAACACCACGATGTATTCAACGTAGATTATCCTACATCTTGTCCAAACGTTCCAGACGAAATGCTTGACGCTCGTGGAATGTGGTCAGATAAGAAAGCTTATGACGAAGCTGCTAACAAATTAGCACAAATGTTTGCTGATAACTTCTCAGCTAAGTATCCAAACATGCCTGCTGAAATCGTTAACGCTGGTCCTAAAGCAGTAGCTAACGTATAAGTTTAATGGTGATTTTCACCAGACTAGCAATTTACAAAAGGCGCACCAATGGTGCGCCTTTTGTATCATTTTTCTTCACAAATCTCAACATTCTAGCAAATTTTTTTCTTGTTTTGGTTTAATATAAATAGAAGTGTGTGATTATGGAACTAAAAATTAACAATGCGATTAATTTTCAGCGACGCCTTAAACCAAAGGAAGAAGGCGAATATTCTGCTGTCTTAAAAGAAGCAAAAGAAAAAGTCGGAAATAAAGGAAAATCAATTCTTATTGTTCCAACATCTTCGCTTCCGCAAGAAAAACAAAATAATACAGGCGTTGGCACACTTAACACACAAGAGAGCGAAAAGTTTTTTGACTTTGCAAAAAAATACTGGGGAATAAATGAAGTTCAAATCCAACCAGTTGGGCAGTATCACGGCTGGGAAGGACAATATCCGATTTATTCCGGAACATCAATGGACTTAGGCAATCACGTGATTGATATTAAATCACATTGCACAAAGGAAGAATTTGAAGAACTAGTCAAAGCTAATAATGATTGCAGAACCGTAAATTATCCGAATATTGTTGAAAAATATTCTAAACAAGAAGAAATTTTACGTAAAATTTATGCAAGAGAAAAATCAAATCCGGAATTTATAAAATTCAAAACTGAAAACGCTGAAAGACTTGAACCAAAAGCGTTGTATCGAGTTTTAAGAGATATTAATCACACACACGATTACAAAAAGTGGAATGAAATTGATAAAAATCTGTATTCATTACCTAAGATTGAGCGCGAAAAACGGATTGCAGAAATTTATAAATGGGATAGTTTTAATATTGATTTTTATAAATTTAAACAGTTTTTGGCAGAAAATGATTTAAAAAAAGCAAAAGAAATGCTTAATAAAAAAGGGTTGAAACTTAACGGCGATATAATATGCGGACTATCTTATGATGAAATCTGGTCACATCCAAATGCTTTTTTAAAAGGACAAACTATAAAATGGGATTTGCCTGCGCTTGACTTGGATTCAAAAGAAGCCGAACAGCTTATACGCGAAAAAGTTAATATTTACGCAAAGCGTTTTGACGGCTTGAGAATTGACGCCGCTTGGACTTATGTAGAGCCACTCAATAAAGATTATGGCGATAAAATCTTAAACATAATAGATGATGAGGTTAAAAAAGTTAAAGGCACAGATTTCGATTTACATAATGTTATGCACGAGTTTGTAGCTTCTGCAGAGGATTTTAACATCTACAAAAATGGCGAACTAAGACCATACATAAAAGACAGAATTCAAATCTATACTTCGGATTGGCTTTCAGAAGATTGGGGTTCAAATAAAAGCTTTTTAGAACGCGGTTGGAAACCGGAAAATTTTGTAATTGGCGCAACTAATCATGATTCAAAACCTATTAAAATTAACGAACAACAAGCAAATGTTTTAAGTAAAATTTTAAAAATTCCAAAAGAAAAATTGATGAATGAAACGGAATTTATAAAAGCAAAATTTGCAGAACCAATGATGGCTTACAATAATATGATTTATTATAGAGATGCACTTGCAACTCAGAGCGACAAAATTTCTGCAGATTTTGAAGAAACTTATTTTAAGAATTTAGAATCCGGAAAAGGATTCAACCCAATGGACGCGCTTGAAAAAAGTTTTCGTGCTAAAGGTTTAGATAAAACAGAACCAGAATTATTTAAAAAAATTGTTAAATATAGAAAAATTTTAGAAAGTAAAAAAACTTCCCGTTTAAAAATTGCTATTCTTGCAACTTGTACAGGTATTTTATTAAGTGCCGGATTCTTCATGGTGAGACAATATAACAAAAATAATAAAACACATTAAACTTGCTCAAATTCATCAACAATAAAAAATTGTTAACTTTTGTAAAAAATATTCAAACAAAAAGCAAATTTATTTATTTACATTGTTTATTATAATCAAAAAGGAGATAAACTAATGATTAAATTTCAACCCCAAGCAATTAACAATGTAAAATTACCTGTTAACTTTAAAGCAATGCCTAAAAAAGAAGATTCACCACAAAATACAGACAAAATTGAAACAAACCCTTTAAATACTCCTATGGAAACAGTAGGACGTTCACAAGTTAACTTTAAAGCAAAAAAACTTTCTACCAAAGATTTAAATTATTTAGCAGATTATACCAGAATTGGAGAATTAAGTAAAAGAGAATTGACTGCATTTAAAGATGCAACCCTTAAAACTTTAAAAGATTTCCAAAGCAATGATTTTAAAGAACTATTTGATAAAAAATTAGATTCTAGCATGGATGAATGGATGGAATTTAATTATACATTTCTAGATAATGTTAAAGCTATTGATGAAAAAGTTGATGCAGAAAAACTACTTGATGTAATGCGCGGTATGTAAAACTTTAAAAATTCAATATATAAATAGAGGTACATATTAAGTACCTCTATTTTTTACTTTTTAACTTTTTCACCTTCAAAAATATCTACAAAATCAAATTTGTTAGTATCGAAAACACCTTTATCCGTAATTTTTAATTCAGGAATTACAGGTAATGACAAAAATCCCATTGTCATAAACGGGTCTTCTAATTTGCATCCGATTGAATGAGCAGCCTTGTTTAATTCATCGCATTTTTCTACTACAAAATCAAATTCTTTATCAGACATTAAACCTGCAATAGGAAGCGGTAATTGAGAAACAATTTTTCCGTCTTTAACAACAACCTTACCGCCTTGGCACTTAATCAAAGCAACCGCTGCCGTGTACATATCAAAATCATTTGTACCGATTACAATCATATTGTGTGAATCGTGTGCTACTGTTGAAGCAATCGCACCGCACTTCAAGTTAAATCCCTTAACGAATCCTTTACCGATATTACCTGTCGCTCTGTGTCTTTCAATTACGCAAATTTTTAATGTATCCGTTTCAACATTGCTTACCGCGTTTCCGTCAACAACTTTAACATCAGACATAACAGATTTTGTAATAAGTTGATGAGGAATAACTTCCAAAGCTCGAACTTGTTTCAAACCTTCGCCTTCTGTCGGAATTTTAAAATCATCCATAGTAATCCAACGTACGTTTACAGAGTTACGAGTTGCAATCGCATCGTTTTCAGGAATTTCAACCGCTAATTTACCATCCTGAGCTACAACTTGACCGTCTTTTAAAACAATATCAGGTTTAAACGTTTTTAAATCAGGAAGAACAAGCAAATCTGCTTTATACCCAGGGGCAATTGCACCAAGATCTTTCAAACCAAAATATTCAGCTGTATTCAAGCTTGCAACTTGAACCGCTTTAATCGGATCAACACCGGCTTCTACGGCACGTCTAACCATTCCGTTAATATGTTCTTTTAAATCTGCAGGATGTCTGTCGTCAGTTACAAAAATGCACTTTCTTGTATTAGAAGTTTTAAGAACAGGTATTAAAGCATCTAAATCTTTTGCCGCAGTACCTTCTCTAATCATAACGTAAACACCAAGACGCAATTTTTCAATCGCTTCTTCCGGAGTTGTGCATTCATGGTCAGATTTCACACCACTTGCAATATATCCGCACAAATCTTTTCCGCTCAAATATGGTGCGTGTCCGTCAATTCTTTTACCTCTTGATTTTGCGAGTTCCAATTTTGCCATAACGTTTTTATCATGGTTCAAAACCCCTGGAAAATTCATCATCTCTGCAATACCAAGCACCCAAGGTTTGTCGATTAATAAAGACAAATCATAACTGTTCAAATCAAAACCTGATGTTTCAAATGGTGTAGCAGGAACGCAAGAAGGAAGCATTGTGTAAACATTCATCGGTAAATCTTTTACAGCTTCGTGCATAAAACTTATACCGTGCAAGCCCAATACATTCGAAATTTCGTGCGGGTCAATAATTACCGTTGTTGTACCGGCAGGAAGAACTGTTTTTGCAAATTCTTTCGGCAACATCATTGTACTTTCCAAATGCACGTGACCGTCAATAAATGAAGGGGTTACGTAAGCACCGTTGATATCAATTTCTTTTTCGCCCGAATAATTTTCGCCAATCCCTGCAATCACACCATCACAAATTGCAATATCGCCTTTGTGGATTTCTTCTGATAGAACATTCACGATATTTGCGTTTTTGATTACCAAATCGGCTTTTTCTAAACCTCTTGCAACATTAATTATATTTGACATATCAAATCCCTATATTCTAATAATTTTGACAAATCTTCACTTTTTATTACTTCCATAATTTTATCCTTAAAACCTTCTGCACCTTCGGTTTTAACTCCATTTGGAAGAACAATATCTGTATTGTTTTTAGAATTAACAAAACCTTTATTTAAGATTAAAAATTCTTTATACAGCTCTAA
>CAKVJE010000095.1 GCA_934754735.1 uncultured Candidatus Melainabacteria bacterium | reverse complement strand
AGTTTGATCTTCTTTTACCTTGAGCGCTGTGCCCTGTTCTTTTCTTTGGTACTGCCATTTTTCCTATACCTTTCTATTTTGTTGTACTACTTAATTTATTTTTTTGTTGTTGTGTTGGATTGGTAAACCCAACCTACATTTTATCATTCCCCTCGCCCCTTGTGGGAGAGGGAGCAGTCGTTGGCGAACTGTGCGAGCCTTACGAATGCGGGTGAGGGGTAGAACCCTCGTTAATTTTTGTTGGGTTGGTAAACCCAACCTACTTCTCATATTGCTGGACTGATGTCCAACCTGCATTTGTCTAATTATAGACGAGGTGCAGACCTCTTTATTTTGGGTTAATTTGAATGTTTTTAAATACATCCATTCTATCATCGTGGATTTCCATATCTTCATCAGACACAAATAATCCCTCATTACAATTTATACCACAAACTTTTTTATTTGGTAACTGTAATATTACAGATTGATACAATAAGTCATAAATGTCAATTTCTTTTGCGCCATTTAAGTCAATAATAAATTGACCGCTTTGCAGTTCAACCTCTTGTGAATACTCATCATGAAGTGAATGCTTTGCATAAGTTTCTTCAATATCAAAATCTAAATCATATTCAAATTTGTTAAGACATCTGTCACATTCTAAAGTAACTTTACCTTCAACATGACCGTTAACTTCTATATACCCGCCAAGAGATTTAAATTCTAAGTCAGCTTTCACGTTACAATTTTCAAGTTCTTTAATTTCACTTTCAAATTCTAAACAAAGAGTCTTATCGTATTCTTTTTCTATATCTTCAATCAAAACTGCGTTATGGTTTTTGATATGTTTTTCTTTAGGCATAAGGTTCTTCCTGCAACACTAATCCTGCGATTTGAGTTGAAACAAAACAAACTTTTTTGATTGGCCCGATTGGTTCTTTCTCAACAAGAACCGGAGTAGGACTTTTCATTAATTGTTTTAATTCCGCATAAACCGCTTGCGGATTTTCAAAATACATTACAACAGGAGTTGCAGAACCCTTCAAAAAAAGGATTACAGCTTGTCTTGTTTTTTGTGGAGTATTAAATTGTTGAACCATAATTTCTCCTTTATTTTTTTACACTATAAATTATAGTACAAAAATGATAAAATGTTTAACATCGATTGCGTTTTGATGTTTTTCCGACTTCGCGATAATAATTAGCTCTTAATAGCATTTTTTCTGCAAATTCATATCTGTCTCTATCACCGATTCTATCAAAAAATTTCATTGCATCTTGTAATTTTTGGGCAGCTTTTTTGGGTTTTTTACGTATGATAAATTTGGCAATATCAACTTGTATTGTAGCTAAAATATTTTCAAAATTTTCAATTTCTTCATTTTTGTATAATATTGTTCTGAAGTTTTTTTGTGCGGTGTCAAAATCATTAACGATATCTTTTAAAACATTTTCTTCTTTGGTCAAACATTTTAATAATTTTGCTATATCGTCATTTTCTTCATAACCTTTATGTAAATCTTCTAATCGTGCAGCTGAATGTATTTTGTCATTTTGTTTTTCTGCAATATCAAGAGCAAGCAGAATGTATTTTTCTTTTGTTTCGAAAGGAATATTTGTGAATTTTACCAGTTTGCTGCAAATGATACCTGCTAAATCTAATTTACCCATTTCTGTAAATTTTTGTGCTAAATCAAAAAATCTTTCACAAGCTAATTCCGGTAATTTAAGTTTTTTATAACTATCTTCAAACGGTCTTGCGCATTTAATAAATTCATCTGGTAATAAATCTTGGCGAGCTGTTACTATTTCTGTAAATTTTTGAAATCGTTCATCAGCTTTGTTGATTTTAGCAGGATCTACTTTCATTATGTTTAATATCTTCATATCACATAAAAAACACGTAAAAATATTTTTTGCTAGTATAATTAGAGAAGATTTATAAGGAATAGGTTGGTTAAAAATGTTTGAAAAGATTAATGAAGTTTTACAAAATGGCGGTGTAATAGCCTATGTAACCGATACGGTGTGGGGCTTGGGTTGTCTTCCAAATAACGAAGAAGCTGTTAAAAAGATTTATGAAATTAAACATCGCGACGGCAAAAAACCATTGATTTTAATGAGTGATGAATTTTATAATTTGCTTGACTATGTTAAACAACCGATTGAAAAACAAGCACAAAAACTTATTAAACAACATTTTCCTGGGGCGTTGACTCTTGTTCTTGAAAAATCTGAAAAAACTCCAGATTATATAACTTCAAATATGCCGACTGTTGGCGTTAGAATTCCTGATAACGAAACTTTTGCCAATATTTGCCGACATATTGATGGACGAGTGCTTGCAACGACAAGTGCAAACTTATCCGGCGAACCGGCTGCTTTAACTTACGAAGAAGCCGTAAAATATATTGGTGATAAGGTTGATTTAGTAATTCCGGATTACGGACATCTTGCAAAAGGTAAAGCGTCAACCGTTGCAGGATTTAAGGATGGCGAAGTTGTTGTTTTCCGTCAAGGTGAAATTGAAATATAGTAGACATCAACAAGTGTGTGCGGTAGAATTAGATATAATGGATAAAGTAGGAGAAACGGAATTATGATAATGTTTGCAGTAGCTTTATTAATGAGTATGGTTTTATGCTTGTTATTTGGCGTACCTTATATTGATTTTTTGAGAAAGAAAACCATCGGGCAATATATCCTTGATGTAGCGCCGGAAGCTCATGCAAAGAAAGCCGGTACTCCAACTACTGGCGGAGTTTTCATAATCGCAGCTATTATTATCGCTTCTATTATAACTTTGTTAATGGCTCAACAAATGGATAATTCTGCTTGGATTATTATAATAACTCTTTTGTTTATGGCATTAGCAGGTTTTCAAGATGATTATTTGAAAATCAAAGGGCATGAAAACAAAGGTTTGAGTCCTCGCGGAAAACTTGTTAGACAAATTTTGATTGCGCTTATTCCAACAGTTTATGCGATGCAAACTTACGGTACTGTTATAACTTTGGGTTCTCACGATTTTGATCTTGGATTGTTGTATCCGATTTTTACAGTTTTTGTTGTAACAGGTGCTTCTAATGCTTACAACTTGACTGATGGGCTTGATGGTTTGGCAGCTGCTACAGGTATTCCTGCTTTTTTAGCTTGCGGAATAATTGCTTTTATGGGTGGACATAATGCGGCAGCAATTGTTGCAGCAACTGTAATTGGTGCATTGATTGGTTTTTTGAAATATAATAAACCAAAAGCTCAAGTGTTCATGGGTGATACAGGCTCTTTGGCTTTGGGTGGACTATTAGGAACGCTTGCTGTAGTTGGAAGATGTGAACTATTACTTGCACTTTTCGGCGGTATTTTTGTAATGGAAACTTTATCAGTAATCATTCAAGTTACAAGCTTTAAACTAACAGGCAAAAGAGTTTTTAAAATGTCTCCAATTCACCATCATTTTGAGTTATGCGGACATTCTGAAATCAGAATTGTGAAAGAATTTACATTAGTATCACTTATTCTGTCTGCAATCGCAGTTGTTTTGAATTACGTATTATAAATACTTTTAGCAAAGTAAAAGCTTGTTTTATTAGCGCATTTCTGCTAAAACATCTTCAAATACGCCATTCCAGTCATTTTGTTTATGTTGGCGGAAAAGTTTTACGCTATCGTACCAATCGCAAACGCTCAAATCTGTATGCCAACGCCAATTAACTTCATACGGCAATACTATCCAGCAAGGAATTCCCATTGCACCTGCCAAATGTGCCAAAGATGTGTCATTACAGATTACTAAATCTAAATTCGCCATAGCTGCAGCTGTTTGAGAAAAATCAACAAAATCTTTACCGACATCTATAATGCCCTTTAAAACTTTTGCGTCTTCTGAACCTTCAAAAGTTTGGAAGGAATAATACTGCGTATTTTCAACTTGCATAAGTGGCGCAAATGCTTCTGCCGGAATAACTCTATCGTAATCAAAATAAGTATTACCTTGCCATTTTATTCCAACTTTGATTTTGTCATTTTCAAAATATTTTTTCTTGTATTTTTCGACTAAATCCATATTAGGTTTCAAATATCCGCTAGAATACGCAAAAACTTTATTGCCTTTTAGTTTCAACAAATAAGGTAAACTTAGCATTGGCGTATGAACATCAAAGTCGATTTCACTTTCAGGAATATAAGTATCAATTACTTGGTCGATTCCGAGTTCGTTTTGTTTAAATAATGTAGAAAGCGGTTTTTGGCACATAAAAATTAACTTTTTGCATTTTTTTGCAACAAGCGGAAGATATCTTGCAAACATCAAAACATCACCAAAACCTGCTTCATAATACACAAGCAGAGTTTTATTGCTTATGTTTTCACCGTTCCAGATGTTATCCAAACGTGCTTTGTTTGGGTAAGTTTTGTTCTGCAAGGCAATTGTTGCAGCCTTTGAAAAACGGCTTTCAAAATATTTAAGCCCCTTGTCATAGTCTTTAAGCCGCATTAGAGCCAAACCTAAAAAATATTCAGTATCGGGGTCATTAGGTTTAATTTTGTTACAAATTTTTAGTGCAGAAAGCGCATTTTTTGTCTCGGCTTCAACACTATAAAGATGTGAAAGATTAAACCAGCAATCATAAGATGATGGGTCAATTTTAAGTGCTTTTTCGTAAAATTTAATTGCTTCTTTATTGCGTTTTAGGTTTCTGTAAGCTAATGCGATATTAAAAAGTAAAGAAAAATTATCCGGAAATTTTTCAAGAACTTCATGTGCTCTTTTAGCAATTTCTTTATAAAGTTTTGCTCGGATGTAAGTTTGAAAAAGTGTTTCATAGAAATAAGCATTCGGTTGTTTTTCAACTGCTTGTTCGACCCAATGAACCGCAGAAATTACATCTTGCTGCTGCAATTTTAAAACGCCCAAAAGGTTATATATTTCAGCGTTGTCTTTATCTTGTTCTAACGCCTTTTTGTAAGCAGTTTCAGCTTCTTCTAATTTCCCTTCTTGATGGAGCGCAAACCCCTCTTGTATTAATTCTTCAGTTGCCGGCATAAAATTCTCTCTTCTTTAATAAGTATTTTAGCAAAGTCTTTAAAGGTGTGCAAGTATGTAAGCGGGGTTGAAATATGTAAATAGAAAATTTAATAAGTTTTGTAAACTTTAAAACCCAAAGACTGCAAGCTTCCGCGTATTTGTTATAAGATAACAAATGGGAGATTTAGTGTGATGTTAAATAGTGCAGTAGAGTTTATAAAAGAAAAAATCGGTGATTTTAAACCACAAATCGGAATTATTTTAGGTTCTGGGCTTGGAGATTTGGCAGATGAATATTGCTTGCAAGCAATACCTTATTCTGAAATTCCTGGATTTGAATCTTCAACAGTTTCAGGACATAAAAGTCAATTGGTTTTTGCAGAAATTAACGGCAAGAAAGTTGTTATGATGCAAGGTAGATTTCACTTCTACGAAGGTCATTCAATCCAAAAAGTTGTTTTTCCAGTTAAAGTTATGAAAAAACTTGGGGTTGAAACTCTTGTAGTAACAAACGCAGCAGGCGGAGTTAATCCTGAATTCAAACCTTCTGATTTAATGATTATAACCGACCACATCAATTTCATGGGCGTAAATCCGCTTATTGGGTCAAATGATAATTCTATGGGCGAACGTTTTCCAGATATGAGTGCAGTTTACACGCCTGAATATATTGAATTGGCAAAAGAAATTGCGAAAAAGCTTAATATCAGACTTGAAGAAGGCGTATATATGGCACTTAC
>CAKVJE010000094.1 GCA_934754735.1 uncultured Candidatus Melainabacteria bacterium | reverse complement strand
GTGAATAAGTGAATAGGTGAATGAGTGAATAAGTTCATTTAAGCTATTTTCTATATTGAACAAAGTTAAACATTGAATATATTTTATACGAACTTATTCACCTATTCACTTATTCACTTTTGCATCCATTCCTTTATTTATCTCTTCATTTAACAACTTTTCTACAATATTTCCTTAAATTCATGCACTTCTAACGTACTGTCTCCATTTTGAAATACGCCCACTTGTGCGGTCTGATATCTGTGAGTTTCGTTATATCTATATCTATAAGCTGTATCAGCAGCCATTGTTACAAGTCCAAAATGATTTAAACTTGCAAGTTTTTTCAACTGTTCCAAATCATCACCGGATTGTATGCATATTTCATAATCAATTGGTGCATTTGAATGCAATACTTTAAATAAAACATCCAAAACTAAATCAACTTTATCAAAATCTGTAAAATTATACAAGAATCCGTCATCAAGCATCATAGAACGAACAGAAGTCTTTTCTGTAATAAATTTGTTCATTAATTTATTTTGTTCATCAATATTTACATTCAATTCTGCATGTGCATATTTTTTCTTCAATTTAGTTTTTATAATTACTGAATATCTTGTAATTTTCTTTTCTTGGCGTTTAATATCATCTTGTAAACCTTTATTGAAAATCGCTTCTTGTGTTTTTTTTGCAACAAAACGGGCGCTTTTATAAGCACCTTCTGCTAAATTGAGAATCAAAATAAATAAATTCATTAAATAAATTGCAATTGTTAGAATAAGAACTGCGCTAAAATATTTAAATTCGAATTTCGCACCAAAAATATCAAAAGTTACAGAATAAATACTGTTAGCCAAATCCAATAAACTATCCAAAAAAGGTTTAATAAATCCTAACCATGCCCAATTTGCACCTGTTATATTTTGTATCCAATAAAATAAAAGCATTAATATACAAAACGCAAAAATAATTTTTAATAATTGCAAAAAACTTCTAAAAAAATTAAAACAACCTATAACAAAATTATGCATTTATTATTCTCCCAAATAAATATTATCTATAAGTCTTACTCCTTCTACTCTGCAAGCAATAAGAGCAATAGACTCTTTATCGGCATTTGATTTTTCTTCCAAAGTATTTCTATCCAAAATTTCTAAGTATTCCATATCATGCTTGTCAGTTAAATAACTGTAAGCAGTTTCTTTTAAAGCTGAAACATCTGTAATACCCTTTTGATAGCAGGCTTTAATATTCTTTAAAATTTGACTTAAAACAAGTGCGTCTTTTTTGCCTTCTTCAGATAAATATTTATTACGTGAGCTTAATGCTAAACCTGACTCTTCTCTCACTATTGGGCATTGAATAATTTCTATCGGTACATTAAGGTCTTTAACCATTTTTTTGATAATGATAACTTGTTGGGCGTCTTTTTGTCCAAAAAATCCGTAATTCGGTTGAACAATGTTAAACAGTTTTAAAACAACTGTACAAACGCCATCAAAATGTCCCACTCTCGTTTTACCGCAAAGCTTGTTTACATAGAAAAATGGAGGACAAACGTAAGTAAGCGTGTCATTAGAAAGTCTGTTTCCTTCGCCGTACATTTCTTTAGGAGTTGGGGCAAAAACTAAATCAACACCGACAGAATTACACAGCTCCATATCCTTATCTAAAGTTCTCGGATATTTATCAAAATCTTCTGAAGGTCCGAATTGAATAGGGTTCACAAAAACTGAAACAACAACTTTGTCACAAGTTTCTTTAGCTTTTTTTATAAGACTTAAATGACCTTCATGTAAAGCTCCCATTGTTGGAACAAGTCCTACTTTCAAATCTTTCCATTCTTTAACGGTATTTTTAACTTCATCTATAGTATGAACTAACATATAGTATCCCTCTATAACTCCCTTTAATACATAAATAATTATAGCACCAGAAGGATGAGGTGCAACATTTTAGTTGTTTTTTTTGACTAATACCCAATTAGGTTATTGCATTCACTATTGCAATGATGTAAAACATTTGAAAAGAGATTGAAAGAATTTTATTTATCGAACATTTTTAGAAAGGAGTATTATTATGGAAGAAAACAAGCACCATTTGTTAAAAGTTGTTGGAGTTATTTTAGCAACTTTTTTAGGAGCATTTTTAGCGTTTTATCTGGCAGTAGATTTAACATTAAATAGAATGCTAAATCCAGAATATCAGATTAAAAAACTAGAAAAGACAATGCATAAAATAGAAAAATTTGACGATAAGATGATGGAAAATCCATTTGTACCAAAAATGTCTCCAATGCTTGTTAATTTGGTTAAAGAAGCCAGCGAATACAAAATTATTGTAGACTTAAAACCATTGGGCGATGACGAAAAAAATGTTGATGTTAGCTTAAAAGATAATGTTATTACAGTTTCTGGAGATATGCAACAAAAAGAATTGAGAGGTGAAAAAATTATGAATTTTTCACAAGCGTTTTATCTTGACGAAAAACTTATCTCTAATAAGATTTCCAAAGAAAAAAAAGGCAATAAATATATTATAACAATACCTTTTGAAGGGAATTAAAGAATCTCCAATCACCATTTTTCTAAATTAATGTAAATAAATATTACACACTAAAGCAATTTTTACCTTCATAAATACTTATAATATTTATGAAGGTAATTCGTGGCTCTGTTAATGATATTTTTCAAAATGCATACAACAAATTTAGTAAAAAATGCTGTAATACAAAAATCTCAATACCAGAAATTAAAAACAATTATATAACCGTTCGTGATTTGTTTATAAAAAGCGGGCAAGTCCAACAATTTTGCGACCAAACATTATTACTTAGCAAAAATTTGGAACAAGATGGCAAGATAAAGCTAAGCACATTATTGATAAATGAACTTAGCAAACTAAGCATGGCTTTTAATCTTCGTCAAGCGCCCGATGAAATTCTGAAAGAAGCAATTCAGAAATTTAAAGCAAACAATGACAGCTTACACGAATTAGCAAGAATTGTTGACTTAGAATTAGTTTATCAATATTCGGGCAATAGACGAAATCTATTCAATGTTCTTCATCAGAAAAAAGATTGCTGTAAAAGAATTCTAGCGAATTACGAAGAAAGCGTACAAAATTTTATAAGTATACACAGACAACCAACAAGCAAAGACGGTATCAAATCACAATTAGCATATACTTATTCAGACTTGGCACAAATGTTACTACGTAAAAAACCGGAAGATGCAATCGCACTTTATGAAAAATCAATTAATATTCAACAAGAACTGGGAAATACGCGTGCTGTAAATTATGCGGTTAAGCAAATTGAATATATAAAAAGATATAACAGAATGTTTCATAAATAAAAAAGACCTCTTTTGCAAGAAGTCTTCTTTATATGGGCCGCAGTGGACTCGAACCACCGACCTCACCCTTATCAGGGGTGCGCTCTAACCACCTGAGCTAGCAGCCCGTATTCGGTTTTCATATCTCAAATAATCAGCTATTTATCCTCGACTACTCTCGACAAAATCTAATTTATCATGAACATTTTTATAAATCAAGTGTTTATTTTTCTTTTGTCCTACCACAAGTTCGATTATCTTACATAAACTCTTGGAAGTCGCACTTTCAAACGACAAGTTAATTCATAATTAATCGTCCCTAAAATTTCTGCCCAGCTGTCTAAGCTTAAATCTTCGTCATCCAGAAGCGTAATTACATCACCAACTTGAGCATCAACATCACCCAAATCAAACATCATTTGATCCATGGTAATATTTCCGATTTGACGAATCTTTTGTCCGTTGATTTTACCCCAAATCTTATTAGACAAACCTCTTGAAACTCCGTCAGCATAACCAATAGGAATTGTTGCAACTCTTGTTGGTTCATAAGCGATAAATTTATGTGCATAACTTACGCCTTCACCTGTTTTAACTTCATGTATATTAGTAATTCTACCTTTCAAGCCCATAACTTGTTGAACTGTTGGTTTGTAATTATATTTTGGCGGTAAATCTGGATATAAACCGTAAAGTGAAATTCCGACACGCACCATGTTTGATTTTATATCATAAGCAAAAGTTGCTGCCGTATTTTGAATATGCAACAACAAACCCGTTGTATCAATGTTATCAACAACACTATGCCATCTATCAATCTGTTTTTGGGTTTCTTCTACTTCTTCTGCAGAAGCCAAATGCGTAAACACACCCTCGAAGTTCAAGTAATCAGCCTTTTGTACTTGTTCAATGTATTTAACACCTTCTTCTGAACGAACACCAATTCTATTCATACCAGTGTCAATTTTCACATGAACTTTTGGGCGCATCCCAGTTCTTTCATATACTTCACGACAAGCCTTTAAATGGTCCTGATTAAATATTGAAAATGCAATATCATTTTGTGTCGCAGATTCAATTGCCCATAAAGGAATTGCGCCAACAACGAGAATAGGGCATTTAATTTTTACGGCACGTAAATCTAAACCTTCATCAACCGATGATACACCAAGCGCATCTACGCCGGAAGCAAGCATAGTTTGCGCAATCATAGAAGCTCCATGGCCGTAAGCATCCGCTTTTACAATTGCTAAAAACTTTTTATTCGCAGGAATACCTTTTTTAATTTCAATTATATTTTGCGCCAAAGATTCCAAGTTAATCTCAACCCACGCATCCTTATGGATGTTTACATTCGCCTGTCTTACATTTTTCATACCGAAGCTCCATTTCTTTGCGTAATTTATGCATTTCACATGATTTCATAAAAAAGAAGCCAATTCAAGCGTTTATATAAAAAAGCCCTGTGAGATTCACAGGACTTTTTCGACCTTACCCTAACCAACAAACTTACACGAATAATAAGTTTTATCCATATATCACCTGACCTTAAATCAAGTTCAATGCAATACTTGGAGTTTGGTTAGCTGTTGCTAGCAATGTAGCAGATGCTTGTTGCAAGATTTGTGCTTGAATGTAGTTAGATGATTCCTCAGCTACATCAGTATCTCTAAGTGTAGATAATGAAGATGTCAAGTTTTGTGATTGAACATCAATTGCAGAAATTGCTGAATCTACTCTGTTTTGAGCAGCACCAATTGCAGTTGTTCTTTTTGAAATTTCATTTATAGCTTGATCAAGATATGTTAACATTGTATTTGCTTGATTGTCTTTGCTACCCTGCAATATAAACTTACCATCTTTCTTGTTTAATCCTGAGCAAGCAGCTGCAAAAATTTCTAAACCTTCGGGTGTTTTTAAATCAGGTGCAGTACCGTTATTTGCTGCTTTTAATGAATCTTCTATCTTATCCATTCCTGTCATTGCTTTATTAAACAATCCATTAACGCTCGCATCTTTAAATAAAGATACATCTAATTTAATAACGCTGTTGTCATTTGCATATAAACCAACTTGAAGATTTATACCATTACCTGTAACTCCGCTACCGTCACCATCTTTTGTATAAGACATCAGCTTAATACCGTTGAACTCTGAGTTTCCTGCAATACGGTTAATTTCTTGCAACCTTGCAACAACTTCTGATTGAATAGCTTTCAATGATGATGAACCGTAAGTTCCGTTAGCAGCTTGTTCGGTCAAATCTCTGATACGTTGCAAGTGTTCTGTTAACAAGCCGTAAGTTTGCTCTGCTGTTGTTAATAAGTCAGAACCTGTAGCTGCGTTATCAGCCGCAACATCTAATGAACCAAGCTGTGTATTCCATTGATTTGAAATTGAATAACCTGCAGCGTTGTCTTTTGCGTGGTTAATCTTGTAGCCTGTAGACATTCTTTCAATGGATTGGTTCAAGCTGTTCGTCGCGTTGTTCAAATTTCTTTGAGCGATAATTGACGAAACGTTTGTGTTGATTGTGAGTGTCATAGTTGGATCTCCTTTCTCTTCTCTCGATACGTACTTTACTGCGCCTTCCTTGCACAGCCTTCTATGTTACTCGTTTTTTATTTTTATTAATCCCTGTGCTCCTAAAAAAAGCACAGTTTCTCCTGTGACTGAATTAAATCAGAATTCAACTCAGCCCGACTAAGCCTGTGAAAACTCACGGCTTTTGGTTTATACTCTCTTTCTTGATATGTACTTTGAAGTGAATGAGTCAATAAGTGAATATGTGAATAAGTTCATATTAAATTTTCTTTCGTAACTAGGTATACTGAACGAATATGTCTTTATAAATAAATCTATAAAGAACTTATTCACTCATTCACCTATTCACTTATCGACTTTTCCGTATACACCTACAAACAGTAAGCGTTACCCTTTGACCTATTAAACGATTTTCCACATATTTTTCATAAGCTTGCCCGCATCCTTTGCTTGCTCCACTTACTCAAAACATACATTCCATGTATTTACGCTTTAGATTTGTGATATATACTTCTT
>CAKVJE010000093.1 GCA_934754735.1 uncultured Candidatus Melainabacteria bacterium | reverse complement strand
CGTTTGAGAAATTACTTAAATCGAATTCTTGTTTGTTAAATATAAATTTTTTGATAAATTCAGACATTATTTCCCATTCCTTTATCTTACATATATGTTATCGGCACTTTTTGAAAAAACTTTAATAAAATCAGGTATTTTGTTACAAAAGTTTACATTGATTTAAATACAACATAATGTTTTATTCTCCATGCTATAATATCACTTGAGGAGTTTAGAACATGGCTTTAGATATGCAACAATCACAAATGGATTTAGATAGTATTTCTGCAAATAAGACTATTGAGTCAGAAATAGAGACAATTAGCAGATTAAAAGATTCTGTGAAGGCAGAAAACCTTACTAAAGCACTTGATTTTATGCAAAACTCTAAGGGTAGAATTATAATTACAGGTATGGGTAAATCCGGACATATAGGTCGTAAAATCGCGGCGTCCTTAGCTTCAACAGGTACTCCTTCATTTTTTGTGCATCCTGCTGAAGCAAGTCATGGCGACTTGGGTATGATAACAGAGGATGATGTTGTAATCGCGATTTCTAATAGCGGTGAATCTCGTGAACTTATTGATATTTTGAACTATTGTAAGCGTTTTGGAATAAAACTTATTGCGATTACTAAAAATTCTGAAAGTTCTTTAGGCAAAGCCGGAGACGTGGTTTTAGAATTGCCAAACAATGGTGAAGCTTGTCCTCTGGGACTTGCTCCGACCAGTTCAACTACTGCAACTCTTGTCTTAGGAGATATTTTAACCGTTGGAATGATTGAAAGAAAAGGTTTTTCAAAAGAAGATTTTAATGATAGACATCCGGGAGGAAAGCTTGGTTCAATTCTTAAGCGTGTTTCTGATTTAATGCATGTAGGTCAGGAAATGCCAATTTTGGATGAAAACGCAAATATGCAAGCTGTGCTGCTTGAAATGACATCAAAACGTCTTGGCTGCGTCGGTTTCGTTAATCAAGCAGGAGATTTAACAGGAATTTTAACAGACGGCGATTTGAGAAGATGTTTGTCTGCAAAAATTTTAGAAGAAAAAGCTGTTGATTTGATGACGCGCAATCCTAAAACAATTTCACCAAACGCAATGACAGCAGAGGCTTTAAAAATTATGCACGATAAAAAAATTACAAATCTTTTTGTTCTTGAAAATAAAAAACCGGTAGGCGTAATTCATATTCATGATTTATTGAATAATGGAGTTGCATAATGAATCTTGATTCTGAAAAGAAATTTGCAGCAGGGCTTTCAATAACGTCCAACGCGATTATAATTGTTACAAAAATAATTGCAGGTATGTTGTCAGGTAGTATCAGTATTATTTCAGAAGCAATTCATTCAATGTCAGATTTTTTAGCATCTGTTCTTACTTTTTTTGCTGTTACTCGCTCTGCCGAACCTGCAGATAAAGAACATCCGTTTGGACACGGAAAATACGAAGACATGTCCGGATTCATTGAAGGCGGATTGATTATCTTTGCAGGATGTTTTATTGTATTTGAATCAACAAAAAAAATAATTTTTGGTTACACTTTACAAACCGAGTCTATGCTCGGGATTTATGTAATGGCATTAGCTGTAGTGGCGAATTTTGTAGTTAGCAGATATTTGTTTTACGTGGCAAAAAAATCTGATTCTGTTTCGCTTTTGGCTGATGCAGAACACTTGAGCACAGATATTTTTTCTTCACTAGGTGTTTTGGTAGGGTTAGTGTTAATTAAAATTACCGGTATTGCTGCTTTAGATCCGATTGTAGCTATTGTCGTTGCTGTAATAATTTTAAAAACCGGATTTATGATTTCTAAAGAAACATTGAATAACTTGCTTGATGGCTCTCTTCCGCAAGAAGATATAAAAAAAATTGAAACTATTTTAAAAAACAATAAAGTCATCAAAGGATTTAAAAACATAAAAGGCAGAAAATCCGGTCAATATAAAGACATAGAATTAACCTTACTATTTAATCCTGATATGAAAATTAGTTGTGCTCATAATATTTGCGACGAAATAGAAAATGAAATAAAAAAAGAACTGGGAAATGTTTCAACTATTATTCATGCCGAGCCTTGTAATATAAGTATAAAAAATAGAGGATGATAAATTCATCCTCTATTTTTCTATTGATATTTTTCTAAAAAGGTTTTGTTTGATTTAATTTAGCTCTCAATTCTCTAAATCTCGCGATATCTTCTTGAGTCTTAGGTGTTTCACGGAATAACGCTTGAGAAGTCGGATGAACCATGCGGATTGAATCCATGTGAATTTCTAAGAATTCATACCTCTTAGGAGGTTGGTTTGAATTCTTAGCATAGATTTCAACATTTGTAACCGCTAAAAATCTTCTATCAGAGTTGTTTAAAAGCTCTGTTAATTGCCTGTTTGCAGCAACTGCGCTAGAAACATACACAGTACCTTTGATATCATCTGTGTCTGTTAAAATAATAACTTCTATTGGTATCATATCTTTGTTTGGCATTGATTTTCCTCTCTTATTATTTACAATTTTATAATAATTTATTCATTCTGTCTAGTAGGTAGAAATTTTGAAGAATTGATTACAGTACTCTTTGTTACAACTCTTAAACTTATACCCAAAATCTTTAAATATATTGTATAATAAATCTATAAGAGAATTTAAGGAGAAGGTATATGTCAGTTATAGAAGGTTTACTAACCGTAACAAATGAAAAATTTTGTATTGTTGTTTCAAGATTCAACGAGTTTATATGTTCAAAACTTCTTTCAGGTGCAATTGATGAATTAAAACGTCATGGTGTGAATGAAGAAAATATTGATGTTGTTTGGTGCCCGGGGGCATTTGAAATTCCTCTTGTTGCAAAAAAATGCGCAAAGACTTCAAGATACAACGCAATTATTGCACTAGGTGCGGTAATCAAAGGTTCAACGTCTCATTATGATTATGTTTGTGCAGAAGTTTCAAAGGGCGTGGCATCTGTAGGGCTTGAAACAGAAGTTCCTGTAATATTCGGAGTTTTAACTACTGATAATATTGAACAAGCAATTGAAAGAGCAGGTACAAAAGCCGGTAACAAAGGTTCTGATGCTGCTAAAGCTGCAATCGAGATGGTTAGTTTGTTGGGGAAAATATAACAAGTGAATAAGTGAATAAGGCAACAAGTGAATAAGTTCATTTAAGATATTTTCCAGATAAATTTTGTTAGATTTTGAATATATTTAATACGAACCTATTAACTCATTCACTTATTCACCTATTCACTTGAAACAAGAAAGGTGTGATTTATGAGCGAAATTATTACTGAATTCAGAAATGAAAATACTAAGAATATTGATTTGCTTTCTACGATTGATATTGTTAGAAAAATTAATGAAGAAGATAAACTCGTTGCTCTTGCAATAGAAGACGAAGCTCCTAATATCGCACAAGCAATTGATATGATTGCTAAACAATTTCTTGTTGGTGGCAGATTGTATTACTTTGGCGCCGGAACATCTGGCCGAATCGGTATTCTTGACGCATCTGAATGCCCTCCTACATTTGGCGTTCCTGCGGATATGGTAACAGGTGTTATTGCAGGTGGTGATACAGCAATAAGAACTGCCGTGGAAGGTGCTGAAGACAATTTTGAACTCGGCGAAAAAGATGCAGAAGTTTTAACAGATAAGGATGTTTGTGTTGCGATTTCTGCGAGCGGAAATCCTAAATATCTTTTGGGAGTCCTTTCTCAAGCTGAAAAGAATGGTTGTAAAACAATAGCACTAACTTGTAACCATAATGCACTTATTTTGGAAGAAGCTCGTTTAGGAATTTGTGTTGAAGTAGGGCCGGAAGTTATTGCCGGTTCAAGCAGAATGAAAGCCGGAACTGTTCAGAAAATGGTTCTTAATATGCTTTCAACAGGCGCTATGATTAAAATTGGTAAAACTTATGAAAACTTTATGATAGATTTGATGCCAACTAACGAAAAATTGAAAGACAGGGCTATTAGAATTGTTGCGGAAATTGCCGAAACAAGTGCTTCTAATGCTTTAAAAACGTTGCTTGAATGTGGTTGGAAGGTTAAAGTTGCAATAATGATGATTAAATGCAATTTAACTAAAGACGAAGCAATTGAAGCTTTGCGTAAAAATTGCGGAGTTTTAAGACGTGCATTAAATAGTTTTTCGCAAATGAAATAATTGATGTATAATATAGAAGTTAGAGCTAGATAAAGGGAAATGTTTTAATATGAAATTAACTGTACTAGGACCGGGATGTTGGGGATTGACACTTGCTTGGTTATTAAATGATAATTTTGAAGATATTGTAGTTTGGGGTAGAGAAAGCGATTTAAACGAAGACTTGGTTGTAAATAAACATTGTTCAAAGCCTCTTGAAGTACAGTTGGATAAAAAAGTTGAGTTCACTTCTGACCTTAAGAAAGCTATAGAAGGTGCTGATATTATTTTATCAGTAGTTGCAACTTCAGGCGTTAGAAGCGTTTGTGAACAATTAAAACAAGCCGGAATAAAGTCTGAACAACCGCTTGTAAATGCGTCTAAAGGTTTAGAATTGAACACTTTAATGAGAATGTCAGAAGTTATTAAAGATGTTTTGCCTGAGCAAAAAGTAGTTATTTTATCAGGTCCAACTCTTGCTAAAGAAGTATTGCAAGGTAAACCGACTGCAGCTTCTGTTGCTTGCGAAGATATGGAAGTAGCGGAATTTGTTCAAAAGGCTTGCAATGTTCCAAATCGTTTCAGATTGTATACAAATTCTGACGTAATCGGTGTTGAATTAGGCGGAAGTTTAAAGAACGTAATTGCGATAGCTTCCGGTTTTGCACACTCAATGGAATTAGGTGATAACTGCATGGGAACTCTTTTAACAAGAGGCATGGCAGAAATTGTAAGATTATCCGTAAAATTAGGTGCAAATCCTTCTACTCTATACGGACTTTCCGGCATGGGAGATTTAATCGCAACTTGTTCAAGCCCAATGTCTAGAAACTATACAGTTGGTTCTATGATTGGTAAAGGTAAAAAAATTGATGATATTTTAAGAGAATTGGGTTCTGTAGCAGAAGGTGTTAAAACCTCAAAAGCAGTTTGTGATTTAGCAGAAAAATTAGGAATAGAAGTTCCTGTTTCAAGCGCTATTTATGAAGCTGTTTATACAGAGATTACTCCAAAAGAAGTACTATCAAAATTGATGAACAGAAAACTTAAGAAGGAAGAAAGCTATGATTAAATATGCGGTTAAATATTTAAAAAACACTTTCGTTCCTTTAAATTGCCCTGATAATGTAAATTTAGACGACGGCGCTCTTGTTCTTGTAAGAACTGAAAAAGGTGAAGAAGCTCTAAAAGCTTTCTTGGTAAATAAAGAAGTAGCCAAAAAGTTTGAAAATTCTAAAAAAACTCCTGCACCATTTGAATTCATAAGAGTAATGACTCAAGAAGATATGATGGTTCTTGATGAATTAAAAAAAGAGGAAGTGACTTCATATTTTAAATGCAAAGATTTGGTTAAAAAACATAAATTAAACATGAATCTTGTGCAATGCAGAATTACGTTTGATAGAAGAAAAATTTCTTTTTATTATACAGCTCCAGAGAGAGTTGATTTTAGAGAACTTTTAAAAGACTTAACGCAAGTTTTTAAACGCATGAGGATTGATTTAAGACACATTGGGGTCCGTGATGAATCTTCAATTATGGATGGAACCGGAATCTGCGGAAAACCGTTCTGTTGTTCTTCATATTTAAGAAAATTTGAATCAATTAATGTTAAGCTTGCAAAAGATCAAGGAATGCCGATTGCGCCTTCTAAAATTTCCGGTACTTGCGGAAGATTATTGTGTTGCTTGACTTATGAGTATTCTAATTACATAGAAGCGGCAAAAGGAATGCCGCCAGTTGGTTCAACTGTAATGACGCCAAACGGACTTGGAAAAGTTTGTTTTATACAATTTCTTAATAATAGGGTTGCGGTAAAATTCGAAGATGGTAAAATAAAAGAGTACAACAAAGCTGATATCGAAATGGTAGATGCTGATGTTAATGTAGATATTGAAGTGTCAACCATTACAACATCATACTCAACAGACGAAAAAGTTGATGCAAGACAACTTAAACAGTTGGAAGATGATAGAAACAGCTCAACAGGAAATGTGTAAAGAAGGCGAAAATTATGAACATTCAACCAATCAACCAAAACGCAAATAATAGCGTTAATTTTCAGAGACTCATTATTAAAAAAGGAAGCTTTGATGTTTTGAAACATGCAGAGTACTTTCCTGACAAAAACTACCCAAATTATGATAAAAATTTGCGAAGTTTTTATAAAAAACTCGTTAATTTAAAAAATAGCTGTGCTAATAACACGTCTTACGATGTTGTTATTAAAGCAGGGAAAATTCAAAA
>CAKVJE010000092.1 GCA_934754735.1 uncultured Candidatus Melainabacteria bacterium | reverse complement strand
CCCAAAATAAATTCGTCCAATAACTGGCTGTACTCTAATTTTTCTTCGGTTTTTGTTTTACATTGATTCACGATACTCTCCTTTTTTATTATATATGAAAGATTCTTGGAGGGGAATAAGGTAATAAGGTAATAAGGGAATAAGTGGTATTAGCATAAAATTTATAAATCTTGGTTGTTCCCTCTCATAGGGAGAGGGTAGAATTTCAAGTTGAGCTGTGCGAAACTTAGAAATTCGGGTGAGGGTTATTTTTTCATTTATATATTGCGTAAAATTATCGCATTTTATTAAAATTTCTCTAAAACCTCTTATTCCCTTATTACCTTATTGCCCTATTACTTTACTTTCTTTCAACAATTCTATTCTAAATTAAGATTGATATTTTAACATTTCCCTGTTTGTACTATTATAAATACCATGGTGGATTATTTACAAAGAGCAAAGTTTTTTAGAACAAAAAAAAGATTAGGTCAAAACTTCCTAATCAATCCCGATGTAATTGCTGACATTATTGATTTTGCAGGAATTACAAAAGAAGATACTGTGTTAGAAATCGGCCCCGGTGTCGGGTTTGTTACAGAACAATTAGTAAAGCATGCCAAAAAAGTTATCGCGGTTGAATTGGATGAAGAGGCAATAAAAGAGCTTGAAAAACTTGATTGCGACAATTTAGAAATCATACATAATGATATTTTGAAGACGGATATTTCGGCTTTAACAGAAGATAACGTAAAAGTTGTTGCAAATATTCCGTATTATATAACTTCTCCAATTATTGCCCATCTTTTAGGCGAAATTGACGATTTGAATAACAAAAATCGTAATAAGATTAAAGATATTATTCTTATGGTTCAAGAAGAAGTTGCCAGAAGAATCGTAGCGACTGAGAAAAGTCAATCAAAACAATACGGTCTTTTAACTATTCTTTCTCAATTTTGGGCGGATTGCGAAATTATAAGACTTGTAGGGCGCAAATCTTTTTATCCTGCGCCAAAAGTTAATTCTGCGCTAGTTTCTTTAAAAGTTCGTAAAGAACCATTATTAAAGCTGGATGATTATTCTTTCTTTAGACGCGTAATAAAAGCAGCATTTTCTCAACGAAGAAAAACCTTGAAAAATTGTTTGGTTGGTTCAGGTTTTGACAAAGTTAAAGTTGCAGAAGCGATTTCTAAAATGAATTTAGATGAAAATATTCGTGGCGAAAAGCTTTCAATACAAGAATTCGGTGAATTGACTAAAAATTTGGCGAATTAATTTTATACAAGAGTTAAATTATTATCTCTTGAAAAATGCTTACTTCTAAGTTCTTCAATTCTTGAGCGCGCAAAAACTGCGTCTTCTGAGAACTGTTTTAATTCTAGGAACTTTTTGTAATAACGAATTGCGTCTTTGTATTTTGCTAATTTATCAAAGCTCATTGCAATTCCTAAATAAGCTTTATAGTAATCCGGATTTCGTTTTATAAGTTGGAAGAATGTTCTTGAAGCTTCCATAAAGTTGCCCATTCCCATAAGCATTGCAGCTTTATTGTAGTACGCTTTCAAAAATTCTGGATTTGTTTCAATAAGTTTATTGTAAATCATTAAAGATAAATCGGCTTCATCTACAAGTTCATGTGCTATTGCAAGTTGAATTTGTGCTTCCAGATTTTCTCTGTTAATCAAGATTGCTTTAATTAAGTGTTCAATTGCTTTTTCAGGATGACCATCAGAAAGATAGCAAACACCTAATTCAAAGAAATAATCATCATTGCTGTCATCAATTAAAATTAGTTTATGGAGTGTAGAGATAGCTTTTTTGTATTCTTTCAAGTATTTATAAGAGGCTGCTAAACCGTAATAAGCCTTAACTTCGCGTCTATCAAGCATAATTGCTTGAAGATAGGCTTGTACTGATTCTTTGTACATTTTGGCAAACCTTAAAGCGTCGGCTTTTACGCATAAATTGTATGAGCGCGAACGACTTGGCGGAGTAACTTTAGAAGCTACTCGTGCTAAATTCTTATCAATGGTCGCATCAATTTGCATAATCCTCTCCCGATTAACTACTCTTCATAATTTAATCAACAACCTCTCCGAGGGGGAGGTTGCAGTTGTTAGCGAGACTGCGTCGAGCTTTACAAATGCGGGAGGGGGTTTTTCTGATTCTTATAATTAATCAGCCCCCACCCGAATTTCTAAGTTTCAAGCCTAACTACAACAGTCGGCTTTTAACTTGAAATTCTACCCTCCCCCGTGGAGAGGGTTATTTAGAGTAGTCTTCTCCCAATCATATCTTATACAATTGCGGGGTGATTTTGTACGGCCAAAAGATTGAAAATTTTAGTCCAAAGGATTAATTATATTTGTTGACATGTGTTTAAGGATACTGGGTCTAAATATTTTGGATTTATAAATTTTTCTACAGATTTATTAAGAAAATAGCAAATTATATTTTTATGCTTTTTATAATAATTGGCATTAGCTCATGAAGGAGGGAAAAAGTGAGAATCCAACAAATGCAAAATACTAATACAAATTTTCAAGGCAAACAAATAAAAAAAGTATTAAATAAAAACAAATCTCATAATTCAAATGCTATTAAAGAGATTTGTGATTATAGTGAATATTATGCAAACTTGGGTTATGTGAAAAAGTTCATAGAAAAAGTACGTCATATCAAAGAAGATGTTTGCTGGGACGATTTTTGTGATATGATGCGTACTCCATTTGGATTAGAAGCTCTTCTTTTTTTAACAGCTCCGATAGCAATTGCGCTAGCTTTTGCTATAAAAGGATGTAGCAATATGGAAAATAATAAAGAACAAATAGAGAATAGACAAAATAATGATATTCAAAATAAAGAACAATCACAAAATACAATAGTTTTAGAGCATTGCAATTGTAGTAATAGCATTGAAGTTAAAAGCATAGGGTACTAAGCGAAGTCCTCAACGAGAAAATTGCAAGCTCCGTTGGGGGCTTTCCTCTTATGTATACATGATTTACTATAACCTCTCGTTTGTCAATAGTTTTAACTATATCGTTTCATCAAAGCTTCTATAATCACCCAATCTTCTTCTTCATCTATTTCATACGCTGTGTATGACGGCAATTCAAAGAAATTTATTCTGCCTGACAATCGACATTTATCGCGCAAAATATTTCCGACGGAGTTAATATAACAAGCTCCATTTTCAGCCACTAAACCTTCAAACTCTTGGCGGCGCGGGCGATTGCGGTAATCGTAATTTACGGGTTTAACTTCGTTTTCGCCGATTAGCCAGTGAAATTGTTTTTCTACAACTCCAGAGAAAATAGAATCCGCTCCGCTTGTTAAGAATTTTTTATACATATTTTCTATATGTTCTGATTTAAGGAGTGGTGAAGTTGCTTGGATTAAGAAAAAATTATCTTCCGGATTTAAATTTGATTGTGAAATGAATTCCAACATAACACTTTCTGTAGAAGCTGTATCGGTTGCGTTTTCAGGACTTCTATCAAAGATTTCAACTTTAGACAAATCAAAATTTTGTACTACATTTTTGATTTCGTCACTATCAGTCGCAATTATAACTTTATCTATGCAATCTGCGTCATTAGCGGCTTTTGTTGTCCAATAGACTAATGGTTTGCCGTTTAAAATCTTTATATTTTTCAGAGGAATTGATTTGCTACCGCCTCTTACGGGAATAAAAGCTATGTTCATTTTTCCTCCACAATTTTAATTAAGTCGTACAGAACTTGGTTACAAGGCGTTTCTATTCCAAATTTTTTCCCTAATCTGATAATTTCTCCTGCGAAAATGTCGACTTCTGTTTTTTTGCCTGCTAAAACATCTTGTAACATTGATGTTTTACCTTCATCACACATCCTATCCAGAAATGCAAATGCATCAGCTTCAAGATTTTCGAGATTGTTAACTCCTTTGCTTTCTGCGATTTGATGAACTTCTGCAATAATTTTTCTTGCAAAATTTTTAAATGCTTGATTGCGCTTCAATTCTCCGAAATTCAGGTTTAGAATTGCTGAAATTTGGTTAGAAAAAAGATTCATTGTGTATTTAAGCCACATTGAGTAGTTAATATCAGCCGGCATGGAATAATTTACGCCTGCTTCTTCCAAAATTTCTTTTAGTAAATCATTTTTTTCGCAAACAATCTCACCAACGCCGTCTTGCGTTACATTGTTGCCGACTCTTACAGCACTATGTCCGATAAAATAAGATTTTAAGACTTTCGCATTCGGATATTTTGCAAGAATTTGTTCTTCTGAAGCTATACCATTTAGAAGTGATATGATGAGTGTATTTTCTCCGATAAAATTTTTGATATTCTTGATTGCAGAATCTAAGCCTTCAGATTTAGTTGCAATAATGATTAAATCGGGAGTATAACTGTTTTCTTGTGGCAAAATATAGTCAAATTCTTGTTTTTCTCCGTTAAAAGTTGGCGGATTGCTGGTATAACGCCATTTTCTTGTTTCGTCCACAAGAATTTTTAATTCACATTTTTTTTTGAATTTAACTGCAAAAGTTAATCCGACTGCGCCTAAGCCACAAATAAGAATTTTTTTCATGAATTCATTATACAACAGCTTTGGTAAATTGATAATGATTTGTTTTTGAGTTCATTCAACAATCTCTTCAAAGCATTATTTTATATTAAGTTATGTTACAGAAAATTGAAAGATTGAAATTGTATAGTAAATATATACTTTATATACATGTAAGACTAAGATGGAAAGCAAGGCACGATGACGATTAATTTTCACAATAACAATCAATATAATCCTTGGATGCAACTTGCACAGCAAGGTCTTAATATGTTCGGTGGAAACAGTATGAATATGTTTGGCATGAACGGTAGTTTGTTTAATTACGGTGGCATGGGCTTCGGCAGTTTGGGCTTTGGTAGCATGGGTTTTGGTGGAATGACCGGATATAATAATGTAAATTATGATGCCATGGCAGGTTGGGCTGTTGGAAATGCTTTATTAGGTGTTGCAAGTCAAGCAATAGGCTCTATTAAAGCTGATAGACAAAATGATAATGCTGTATATGCTGATAACAAAGCTCAAATTGAAAGTATTGATAAGCAAATCGTAGATTTGAAGGCTGAAAGAAAAAACCCTAAAATAGATGCTCATTTTGAAGCTGATATTAAAAAAGCAGAAGAAGCATTAACTAAAGCTTCTGCAAATAGCACTTCTCAAGCGGCCAATACTGCTTCTTCGACCGAAACTACAAATGTAACCACTCAATCTCCAACAAATTTACAAGACGACCCTCTTGAGAAGGCGTATGACAATGCAGTACAAGCTAGAAAAGATGCAATTAAAGCTAGAGAATCTGAAATCGAAGAAAAAATCAAAGGTTTAGAGGCTCAAAGAGCAAGACTTCAAGCTCAGGTTGACGATGCTGATCTCGATAAAGCAGACGGTCGCAGACTTCAAAGATTATCAGATGATGATTATGCACAATGTTTTAATAATGATGGTTCATTAAAATCTAGTGTGACATACACGAAGAAACATGCCAGAACTGCTATTAATCATTTCATGAATGCTGTTGATCCTGATAAAAAACTAAAAGCAGCCAAAAATTTAGTTACAATGTATAATCAATATTTGAGTTCTGACGACAAAACTTCACTTATCAGAAATGCAGCGACAATTGCTCAAAGATATATTGATGAACATAAACAAAAATAATCTGGCAATTTTAGTCAGCGTAACATGCTAAAGTTAAATTATTTCTTAATTTATTTAAAGCTCTAGCTTCTGTTTGACGAATACATTCTTTTGTTACGCCGTACATTTTGCCGATTTCTTCTAATGTAGTTTTCGCAAAATCACCCAAGCCAAAGCGCATTCTGATAACAGTTTGTTCTCTATCTTTAAGCGTAGAAACAACATTGCTCAAATCGTTTTTCAATTGTTCGTATTCGATATTTTCTTCAACGTTAGTTTTTTCATCTTCTAGAATATCTGCAACATTCAATTCGCTTCCGTTTTTGCCGTCGAAGCTTCCTTCAATAGAAACCGTTGTTGAATATGCTGATAAATATGTGTCGATTTTTTCAGGTTCTAAGTTCATTTTTTCAGCAACATCTTTATTTGTAACTTGACAGTTGTAGGTTCTTTCCATTTCAGCTTTAACTTTTGAGAACTTTGATAAAGTTTCTTGAATGTATACAGGAATTTTCATGCAATATGATTGTTCGGAAATTGCTTTGAACATTGCTTGTTTAATCCACCAACTAGCATAAGTTGAAAATCTGTAACCTAATTCCGGATTAAATTTTTCTACTGCAACCATCAAGCCCAAATTGCCTTCTTGGATTAAATCAATCATAGGAATTTTTGCAACGTGGATAGCTTTTCTTGCAATTGTTAAAACTAATTTTAAATTAGATTGAACCAAAACTTTTTTAGCGTTTTTGTCACCAGATTTTGCTCTTGTAGCAACTTCTTTTTCTTCTTCTGCATTCAAAGATTTAAATGAATTTACTTTTCTTGAATAAACACTGATTTCTTCACATCCTGAAACAAATTTGTTTGGGTTTGATGTTGTTTTCATTGAGATAAATTGTTCTTTCATACTTAAAACTCCTATGGAT
>CAKVJE010000091.1 GCA_934754735.1 uncultured Candidatus Melainabacteria bacterium | reverse complement strand
ATTTCATCAGCTTCTGCAAAAGTATTAGAACACATTTCCTGACGCAATTTATTAAAGTTTTCAAGCGAAATAATAGCCATTTCAATTTCTTGTTTGTTTTCAGAAATCATAACTTTAATAGCGTTATCAACCGTATCAATTCTACCTGACGCGTTAATTCTTGGTGCAATTGTGAACGCGATTTGCTCGGCTGTTAAACCGTTATCTGTTCCAACACCTGCGACATCAAGCATTCTTTTTAAACCATAGTGCTTACCTGATGCAATAAGTTCCAAACCTTTTGTAACATAATATCTGTTTTCTCCGATAAGCGGAACAATATCCGCAATCGTACCAACAGTTACAAAAGGTAAAATTTCCATGCTGAAAGCCAGTTTGTCATATCTTTCTAAAACAGCTTGTGCAAGCTTAAACGCAACACCAACTCCGGCTAATGAGGTTAACGACTCAATTTGTTGAGGAGTAAGTTTTTCATCTAGCGCATTCATCGCTTTTGGGTTAATTATAGCGTATGCTTCCGGTAAAACTTCAGGTGCTTCGTGGTGATCGGTAATAATTACATCGCGTCCAAAGCTATTGATAAACTTAACTTCCTCAACGCTGCTTATACCATTATCAACTGTAATTATCAACTTAGGTTTCTTTTGTGAAAGTAATTGCACTAAAGCTTTTGTATGCAAGCCATGACCTTCATTTTCACGTTCAGGGATGTAATAATCTACATTTGCACCCAAGTAGCCAAAAGTTTTCATTAAAACAGATGTTGAAGTTACACCGTCTGCGTCAAAATCGCCATAAATTAAAATATTTTCTTTTTCATCTATGGCTTTAACAATTCTATCTACTGCCTTTTGCATATCGCAAAAAGCGTTAGGGTGCATCAACGTTATCTCGAGAGGGTTTAAGAAATCTTTTTTCGCCTCTGCAGTTGTAATGCCCCTAACTTCTAATAATCTATCTATTAAATTTGCTCGTTCGGTTTTACCTTTTCCCCCGCGAACTACCCATTCTTTTGTACAAGACATGTCATTTTTTCCAATATTTCAATAGCTTTCTTTAACTGAACGTCGTCTTTTGCGTCAACGTTTTCCTTAGTTAATTCTACCACAACATCAGGAGTTATGCCTTTTTTATGAATATCACTTCCGGATGGAGTCAAATATCTTTGAATTGTAATATTCATACCGGCTTCGTCAGGTAAACGGTTAATTTCTTGAACTAAACCTTTTCCGAAAGATTGCTCTCCTACAATCGTAGCTCTATGATTATCTTTTAAAGCTCCACTTAAAATTTCACTTGCAGAGGCTGAGCCTTTGTTAATTAAAACTACAATCGGCTTATCTGTGGTTTGTTGATATCTGGCGCGAGTTGTGCTTTTATATGAATCTCTATCAACTGTGCTAACAATTACGCCGCCGCGCAATAGCATATCCGAAATACAAATCGCGTTAGTCAAAAGTCCGCCAGGGTTTGAACGAAGGTCTAAAATATAACCTTTTACACTGCTTGAATTATTCAAAATACTTTCAATTTCTGTTGCAGCGTTTTTGCTGATAAATGAACTTAATCTAATGTATTGAATATCATTTGGAATTTTTGTTGTTTCAAACGGTGGTTTGCAAGAAACAGACTTAACCTCAATTTCATCTCTTACAACGCTGTAAGTTTTGTTTGGCACACCTTTTCTTTGAATTAATAAAGTAACTGTTGTGCCTTTTTCACCTCTGATTTTATCGGCAGCCACATCAATATTAATACCTTTTGTGCTTTCGCCGTTAATTTCAAGGATTTTATCGTCTGCCATCAAACCTGCTCTTTCTGCCGGAGAATCTTCAAGAGGTGCAATAATAACTAATTCGCCATCTCTTAAACCAATTTGCGTACCTATACCTTTAAGCGAACCCTTAATGGATTGAGTTTCTTCAGAGAATTCTTTTGGGTCTAAGAAACGTGTGTACGGATCATTTAAACTTGCAAGCATGGTTTCTATTGCTACGTAAGCATCTTCTTTTGTTTTAAGTTTGTTTTCATAGCGATAACGCCATTTTGTCCAATCTTGAGCATTATTAGACGGGTCATAATATTTTTTATTAACAATTCTCCAAACCTCATCATACATTTCGCTCGGAGTTGCAGAATATGCTTGCCCGATAGCCATTGCAACCGCTGATAATAATATAACTGATTTTATAAATCTTTTCATAAGCTTTACACTCCTCATAAGTCAAAAAGCGCTCTTTATATTATACTACACAATTAATTAAATAATTTCAAATTTCAACCTTTTAGTCGATATATATCTTTTGAAACATAACTATCATAAAAAGTAGCTTGATACTTCACAAACATTACCTCACATGTTATTATTAGTATATAAATAAACTTGTTAAGGAGAGCTTGATGAAAAAAAACGGATTTACACTTGCTGAATTAGTTGTTGCATTAGGAGTTATCGGTATTATAACCGCATTAATAGTTCCTGCAGCACACAAATTAATGCCTGATAATAATAAAGTTTTATACCTAAAAGCTTATGATACGATTTCAACCACAATTGACGGATTGAAAAACAACTCAAAATTGTATCCGATTTGCAGTAAGGATAATATTGATTGTGCTTCTCACCCACTATTCAGTAACCGTAAGCCTTTATTAGCTCCTTTTAATGCGGCAAATGATGACAGATTTGAAGGTAAAACAAAATTATGCAACTTGCTTGCTTTTAGTTTTGATGACTTAAACAATGCAAATTGTAAATCTGATAGATACACTTATGATGCTTCTACTTTTGATAACAATGTATCTTTTGTTTCTAAAAATGGTATGCAGTGGATTGTATCTCCTTATGAATATTCTTACGATTCTTCAAGAGCAAGCTTTCAAACAGATATTTGGGTTGATATAAACGGTAGTGCAGAACCTAACTGCATATATTCCGATGCTTGTCAAAAGCCTGACAGATTCAAATTTATGGTCGCTGCTGATGGAACAATCGTTCAAGCAGACCCAAAAGGCATCGCTTATTCTAATACAAGAAAAACATTTACTAAAAATAAAGCAGATGAAACAATTAACTCTACAGTCATTGCATCGACATTAAGTTCAACTTTAGCTAGCTTTACTTATGGCGCTTGTGGAGATGTTACACAAGAGCCAGGTAAAAAGGACTTAAAATATGGTTTACCTCCTGGACTTGTTTGTAAAAGAATTACAAAGGGAGTGGATGCAACTTTATATAGATATTCTTTTAAATTTATGGAAAATTTTGCGCTTGCTGAAAAAAATCCTTATGCAGTACTAGTAGAATATGAAGCAAAGGCGATGCCGGATGCAGACATTGACAGTTTTGATTGGAATGATTATCACAAAACAACCTCTTCAAGTACGAATGACTATACGCGTGCCTTTATTCAAGGGCGTATAGATGCAGGAAAAACTACATTAGGGGAAAAAGAGTATATCCCTTCAAGCACTCTAAATGCCTGTGGTGTACTTAACAAAAGTAGTAATAGTGTGCTTTTTGAGCCCAAAATACTACAATTATTTGCAGCAAACAATGGAAGCGCTCATATTGATGCTACTAATAGCATAAAAACAAATCCTAGCTTGAGCAAATATTATGTTAAATGCAAAGATTTACAAACACTATGTGATCCATAACTAGCAGGTTGAATTTTAAATTGTAGGTTGGGCTTTCAGCCCAACATTAACCAAAAAATCATAACAATTCTTAATATACATTGGCAAAATTTCTTTTTTACGCTTTAATATACGTGTGTATTGTTAAAAAGGGAATCTATTATGTTAAGTATTAATGCAATTGGAAATGTTAATTTTGTTTCAAGACCGGCTTTTAAAGCTGCAAATAAAGTTGAGCCACAAGAAAATATAGAAAATGTCAATTTGCAAGGAATGGATGCGCTTGCAAGCTATAACACAACTTTATTAAACAATTCAAAGATTTTGGATGTAACTCCACTTCCATTAATACATAATCCGGAAGAAAAATTTGAAGGTGAAGAAATTTATACTTCAAAGGGTGAATTGTATTCTATAACAAAAGACCTGGGTGATGCGAAATGTATATTTAAACCGGTAGAAGATGAGGACGAATTAGATACAATCACTGTCGTTGATAAAAAATCCGGTAAAATTCTTGCTAAACAATTTGACTGCAAAGATGATGATGTAGTAATTAGCCGTCTATACGAATATTCACCTATTGATGAAAAATTACTTAACAGCACTACATACAAAGACGGCAAACCTACTTATATAAGCAAACACATTTCATCTCACGGCAAAGACGAATACATAAGACATGATTTAGAAACTAAAACATACAGTATAGATAAAGAAGGTAAAAATTTCTACAGTTCTGTTGATTTTAACCAAGATAAAGTCCTAACAGGTTTTTGGCAAGAAAAAACAAGAGGGCTTAATACTCAAACAATAAGTGCTAATTTATACAATGGTGCTATTTTTTCGTTAGAAAAAACAGAAAAAACGACTATTCCTAATAATATTACTCTAGAAGCGCTTAAAGATTCTAGACTTAATCCTGCTCCACGATTTGAAATTGATAAAGATTATAAAGGTTTAGAAGGCGAAAAAACTTATTATTCAAACGGCGCTTTAGAAACAAATAATATTAATAATGGCGAAGCTATTGCGCACTTTTCTCCGGACGGAAATTTAGTAAAAATAGAACTTGAAGATAAAACGATCAAGTATGAACCAAATAGTGTCCAAGAAATTGAAGAACATCTGGATGACGGAACTGTTAAAACAACAAGCAGATGCAAAGATGAAGGCGTTTGCGTAACATTAGAAAAAGATAATTCAACAAAAGAATTGTGCTTAAGTGCACAAAATAAACCGACTTATTATTCCGAAAAAGAAGTTGATGAAAAAGGTGATTTTATAAAATATAGCAGTTTTAACTTTAACGAATTCGGAATGCTAAAAGATGCATATATAGATGATTAATAGATTGTAGGTTGGGCTTTCAGCCCAACATTAACTATAAAGAGGTGTAAATGAGACAAGTAACATTGATTAAAGGCGACGGAATCGGGCCGGAAATAACAGATGCAGTAATAAAAATTATAAATGCAGCAGGCGTTGCAATTGACTGGGATATCCAAACTGCCGGCGCGGATGTGATTGAAGCTGAAGGTACACCACTTCCGCAACGAGTCTTAGATTCAGTAAAAAGAAATAAAGTTGCTTTAAAATCTCCTGTGACAACTCCGATTGGCAAAGGTTTTCGTTCCGTAAATGTTCAGTTGAGAAAAGAATTGGATTTGTATGCAAATTTGCGTCCTTGCTATAATTTGCCGAATGTAAAAACTCGTTACAACAAAGTGGATATAGTTGTTGTTCGAGAAAATACAGAAGATTTGTATGCAGGAATTGAACGTCAAGTTGACGAAGATACTGCAGAAAGTATTAAAATCATTACAAGAGCGGCCTCTGAAAGAATTGCAAAATTTGCGTTTGACTATGCAGTAAATAATAATCGTAAAGAAGTTTGTGTTGTTACGAAGGCGAATATTTGCAAACTTTCTGACGGATTGTTTTTAGAATGCGCAAGAAAGGTTGCGGAAAAGTATCCGCAAATCAATTTTAGAGAAATTCTTGTTGATAATTGTTGTATGCAACTTGTTCAAAATCCTAATCAATTTGACGTGTTGTTATTGCCAAATCTTTATGGTGATATTGTTTCAGACTTGTGCGCAGGCTTGATTGGCGGACTGGGAATCGCGCAAGGCGCTAATATTGGAAAAGATTATGCTGTGTTTGAACCGGTGCATGGTTCCGCTCCTGATATTGCCGGAATGGATAAAGCAAACCCTACGGCAATGCTTATGTCAGCTATTGAAATGCTAAATTATATTGGCGAAAAAGAAGCCGCAATGAGAATAAAATTAGCATTGTTCGCAACATTGGACGCGAATATAAAAACCGCAGATTTGTGTGGTGATGCAACATGTAGCGAATTCACACAAGCTATTGTTGATAGATTGACAGTTGAGAAATAGGTTTTTGGAAATGAAAAAATATATATTCATCTTGCTTACTGCCATTTTTTGTTTGCCTGCATTTGCAATAGAAGAGCCTATGCTGATATTACAAAAAGCACAACCTATAACAGAAGCTAACTTGCCATTATCGCAATATTATAATATCGATTTTTATTCGCTAACTTCCTCTTTTTATCCTATAGAAAAAGATGTTTACAGAGAATTAACAAGGTTCGAAAAGAAAAAGTATCAAGAGTGTCTTAAACTAGAAAAATTAATATCTAAAAATAAATTTGCAAAAGCAATTGAAATAGAAAGAGATTACCTTCCAATTTATTTTAAAGCATATCAATATAACTATAATCGTAATGACAATGTTTATATTATTAATAATTTGAATTCAATTCTAGATATTATGAATAGATACAATTTTAGTATTGATGACCCAAGATATGAAGCAATTAAAGGAAACTTAGCATTCTACTATTATGTTAATGGAGAATATAATGAATCTATTTCATTGTTTGAAAAACTTAATAAAAAAGAATGTGATTTTTATAATTTAATGCTGGCTGAAAATTATTATAAATTGAATAATTATGAAAAAAGTTTTTATTATGCAAATAAGGTAAAAAA
>CAKVJE010000090.1 GCA_934754735.1 uncultured Candidatus Melainabacteria bacterium | reverse complement strand
GTTCAAACCTGTATTCGGCGCTGCGATTATGATTTGGATTTTACCGATGTTGATTAATGTTATTTCCGAATTCTTTTTATCTTTTTCAACGATTTATTAAAAGTATTGGTGCAAAAAGTTACGCTCTATGCTTCTGAATTAAAAATACATTATCCTTAATATTTCTTAAAATATATCTTTCTTTTTAATATGTTTGTTCTAATATAGATGAAATATTATTTTATATCACAAATGATATATCAATTTGTTGAAAATTTTAGATATGTGTAAAAAGGAGGTTATTCATGAGAATATCACCCATAAAAAGTGCTATAAGTTTTTCAGGCAGAACTACTGATTATAACATAAATCGTGGAAAAGAAGACTTGAAACGTAATAGTTATTGGCAAAAAAATTCTAGTATTGAAGAAGCATTAGGTACTTATCATAACAACAAAACAGGTAAAGTATATTTTGCAGATCCAATGGAGTATGTGAGCGACAGAATAAAAGACTCTGTAGATTATATTGTATACGATAATGAACCAAGCTACCCTGATGTTAACAAAGAAGTTCGAGAAAATTATTTGGGTAGATTAAGAAAAGATTTCAAGAAAGATTTTGAAGAAATTAGGAACTACTATTACAGACGAGAAATGGGTGGTTTTGCAAATGTAGATGAAGCAAAATATCAACAGGCACAAGCTGCACATTGTGGCGCTCTTTATGATAAAGCAGGTGATTTGAGATATAGAAAAGAAATTTGTGAAGATGAACTTACAGCTCTAGTAGAGAAAAATGAAAAAATCTCTCAAGGGATATTATCATCTGAAAAAGAACTAGCTAATGAAAGAAAATTGTTATTAGGAATTGATACGCAAATTGTTAATTTAAAAAAAGTTCAAAATAATTATATGAATATTTCAAAAATTATGCAGGAAGGTTTGTCGAATGAAAATCAAGTAAAGTCTATTGTAAATGATAGAATGAGTGATTTTGTTAAAGATTTACATAATGCTTTTATGAAAGCTAAATATCCAGATAAAAAAGAAAGTAAGCAAAAGAATGCTTATGAAAAATATAATATTGAAAATAGACCATATACCGCCGCAAAAGAAACAATAGATAACGGCTATAGATTTAGTGAACAATCTGGCGTTAATAAAGAAATTGTGAAATTAAATCAAACAATTCATAACTGTCAAGTAACTAAAAAAATCACAGAAGATACAATTTCAAATATTCAAAGTTATATTGAATCTTTAAAACAAGAATCTGCAAAACTTGTGCAAAACATCGCGGATAAAAACAGATTAATAAGTGATATAAAAACAAAGCTAGAACCGATGTTTGGTGAGTTGAAGAATTTTTATGTAACTCAAGGTATTAAAGTAATTAGAAAGTAATTTTGGAGTAGTTTATGAAAATCAATGCAATAGGTAATACAAATTTCAGAGGTTTATTTACAGATAAATCTGCACAAAATGGCGGAAATTGGAAAATGGAATATAGTCCATACTCTTGGGAATCTAAAAATTTTAAGCTAGATTCTACAATGGCTGATCAAGGTGATGTGGATATTTTGGGAACTTGTCTTCCTGATAACGAAAAAATTTATACAGAGCAAAATGGAAGAAAATCAGCCAAAGATATTTTAGGTACAGAATTCTATTATGAATACGACAACGGCAAGGTTAGAAAGACAATTACAGAAGTTCCTGCAATGAACCGAGAAGACTCTTTAAGAGTTTATAATAGTAAGTTGGAAAAATTTCTAGAAATGAAAAAAGAGAAAGCGGAAAACATAGAAAAAACCGTTGTTGATGCTACAACAAATCTTGACGACGATGTAGAGGCTTTTTATGACCGAGCAGATGATTTAGAGAAAGGGTATTTTACCAGACATTATACAACGGCAGGTTCTTCTTATGTAATGAAAAAGAAATATCGTAAAGCGGTAGACGCTTTAGAAAATGTTACAAAACAATTTAAATATTATACTGACCTTAGAGATTCAAGCGATTTTGTAAAAAAATATATTGCTGAAAATGCAAAAGAAATAAGCTTATTATCTCAAAAAAGAAAGGCTGGCAAATTGATTGATATCAGCCGTCGTGATGTTTATGATCCAAATAAAGCATTATGGAATGCTATGCAAAATATTAAGGAAGCTGCTGAAAAGTACGTATCACTTCCGCATAAAACAATTTCTGTTCAAGAAATTATAAAGGCAATTAGTGAAAAAGCTAAAGTTAAAACTGCTGAGATTCCGAAATTAGCTATTCAATATGTAGATACTTTAATTAAAAAACGTATCTAATTAGGTAATGTAAAAATTTTAAATCCCTCTTAATCTTATTTAGGAGGGATTTTTATGTTAAAAACTTTGACCAAAGATAATTTTAATGAAGAAGTGAAAAACGGACTCAAGCTTATTGAGTTTTACGCTCCGTGGTGCGGTTATTGTAGAAAGCAAAATGAGATTTTAAAAGAATTGGATAAAATTTATATCTGCCAAGTAGATGCTGAAAAAGAGGTTGAACTTACAATAAGATATAGTATACATTCATTTCCAACCTTTTTAGTGTTTAGAAATGGTAAAGAAGTTGAACGTTTTAGCGGTTTAAGGAATAAATATGATTTGATGAACGCGATTATTAAGTACTTATAGTTTTTTCTTCATATAACTTTCAAAGCTTTTATCTTCAACCTTGTATCCGCAACCTTCATGCAACTTTCCGGCGTATGAAATCTTTTTTGCAGGGTAATTTTTACACATCTTTAATCGCTTGTCATAAACAGAACAAAGCCCTTCTTCTGTTACGTATTTACAAGCAAATATCAAATTACCTTCTTCGTCTTTTCCTCTAATATAAAATCGTTTATAAGCAGGGAATAAAAATTGCATAATCTTAAAATCAGTCGTTGTATACGTATCAAAACTATACATATAACGACAACATTTGCCACATTTTAGACATTTACCCGTAATTTTGTACTCCATTTTCTCAGGAACGAAATAAGATAAAAATTCATTTTTTAAAATTGTCAAAAAACTTAACATTTGATTGCAAAAACTCCGCTATTTCGATTTATTTGGTAAAATAAGATTAACTATATTATAACCTATAAATAAGGTTAGAAAATAGTTCTCATTCCCGCTGTTAGGGAAAGGGTAGAGCAATCTATAAAACAAATAGAAGGGATAAGAGTAAATATGGGAAATTACAACATTCCTAAAAATAGGAAAAGAGGATATTCTAAAAAACGTATCACAGTTGATAATCCAATGTTAAATTTGATTACCGGACTTGTAGTTTTTGCGCTTGGTGTATTTTTAGCTGGCATGATTGCATTAAAGCTTTATTTAATGTCGCTTCCGCCAATAAAAAACTTAAATACACTTAAACCTAATATTGTAACAACTTTCTGCGCATCAGACGGCGAAGTTATCAAAACTTTTGCCGGATACACTTATTCTAACGTTCAATTGAGCGAAGTTCCGGAACAATTGGTTAAAGCTTTGCTTGCGACAGAAGATAAAAATTTCTATTCTCATCCGGGATATGACATGATTGGTCTTGCGCGTTCAATGGTTGCTAACACTCTGGCAGGGCACGTTGTACAAGGTGCAAGTACAATTACACAGCAGCTTTCAAGAATTCTTTTCTTGTCTAACGAAAAAACTTTTACTCGTAAGATAAAAGAACTTCAAGTTGCTGCTCAAATCGAAAAAACTATTCCTAAAGATAAAATTTTAGAAATGTACCTTAACAATGTTTATCTTGGCTCTGGTGCATATGGCGTTAAAGGTGCTGCAAAGATTTATTTTAACAAAAATCTTAACCAATTAACTTTGCCTGAAATGGCATTAATTGCAGGACTTCCACAAGCTCCTTCCGTTTATTCACCTTATAACAATATTAAACTAGCCGAAAAACGTAGAAATCAGGTTCTTTTGAGAATGTATAAAATGAAATACATTGATAAAGAAACTTACGAAAACGCAAAAAAATCACCAATCAAACTTTCAACCATGCCAATGATGTATGCAACAAATAAAGCGCCATATTTCTGCGACTATGTAATGAAAGATTTACAAAAATTAGGTTTTTCTGAAGACGAAATCGTAAATGGTGGTTACAAAGTAATAACAACACTTAACTACAATGCGCAAGTTAAGGCAAACGAAGCAATCATCAGAGATTTAAACGCTTGGGGACTAAGTCGTGATAAAAACCAAGCTGCAGTATTCTCATTCAGCCCAATTGACGGCCGAATCTTAGTTTACGCAGGCGGTAAAGATTATTCTAAGAGCCAATACGATAGAATTACACAGTCTTCTCGTCCTTCAGGCTCAGCTTTTAAACCTTTTGTTTATACAGCAGCAATCGAAAAAGGATATTCACCAAATGATATGATTGATGATTTGCCGTTTAGAGCAGGTGATTGGACGCCTAAAAACTATGGTAATAAATATAGAGGCCCAATTCCGCTATATACAGCATTAATGGTATCTTCTAACGTTTGTACGGCGAGACTTATGGACGCTGTTGGCGTAAGAGCAGTTATTCAATTAGCACGTGTAATGGGAATTACAACTCCAATTCCTTATGACTACACGATTTCGCTTGGGTCAAACAGCGTTAAATTATTTGAAATGACAAGAGCATACGGCGTATTTGCAAATGGTGGTTTTAAGGTTGAACCTTATGCAATCGAAAGAGTTGAATCATCACGTGGAACAGTTCTTTATGAAGCAAAAAAAGCTCGCTCAAGCAAAGTTTTAAATTTGAATACCGCAGCTACAATGACAGCAATTATGAAAACTGTAATCACAAACGGTACCGGACGTGCTGCAAATATCGGTAAGCCTGCTGCAGGTAAAACTGGTACAACCGATGATAGCCGCGATGCTTACTTTATAGGATTTACTCCGGATGTTGTAACAGGTGTTTGGGTTGGTAATGATGATAACTCTCAAATGGGAGGAATTACAGGTGGTACTGTTCCGGCAATTATTTGGAAAGACGTAATGACAGTTGCAACAGAACCTTACGGAAATGTTGATTTTGAATATCCGGAAGTTATCTTAAATCCTTTCAAAGCTCCTGGAGTTTCTATAATTCCTCAATCTGAAGCTAAAAAGAAATTAGATGAAAAGGATAAAGAAAAAGAAAAAAATGAAGTGCAAAAAGAAAACAACGAACAACCTGCCGTTGTTAAACCGGATAGTATAAAGCCGGTAGATTTAATTCAAAAGAGAAAAGAAACTCCGACGGTTGAAGTTAAGCAGGAAAGAGTTGAAGCTCCGCAAGCGCAGTTTGCGCCGATTCCTGTAACAAACGCACCGGTAGGGCAATAGTAAAAAGTGAATGAGGTAAAAAGTGAATAGGGCAATAAGTGAATGAGTGAATAAGTTCGTTTTAGTTATTTTCTATGTTGAACTTTGTTAGAAATTGAATATATTTAATACGAACTTATTTACCTATTCACTCAATAGAATGTAGGTTGGGCTTTCAGCCCAACAATAACAAAATGTGGAACAAGCCCCCACCCGAATTTCTAAGTTTCGCGAAGGCTCAACTTGAAATTCTACCCTCCCCCATGGAGAGGGGTAGCAAGCAGAAAATGTAAAAACTAGTTCCCTCCCTTGGGGGATGGTTAGGGAGAGGGTTTTAAAAAGAATGTAAGTTGGGCTTTCAGCCCAACAAAAAAATTAAAAAAGGCGATATTATGGAAAACGAAATTAAAGATTGGCAAAAAGAAGACTTAAAATACATTTGGCACCCATGCTCACAAATGAAGGATTACGAAACCTTGCCACCAATTGTAATTGAGCGCGGTCAAGGCATTAACCTTTATGATACAAACGGAAAATGCTACAAAGATGTTATAAGCTCTTGGTGGTGCAATCTTTTAGGACATTGTCATCCGAGAATTAACGCAGCTGTAAAAAAACAAATTGATTCATTAGAACATGTTATTTTTGCAAACTTTTCACATAAGCCTGCGATTACACTTTGTCATGAATTGGCGAAAGTAGTTCCTGACGGACTTTGTAAATTTAATTTTGCTGATAATGGGTCAGCTGCAATTGAAATGTCATTAAAAATGAGTTTCCAATATCATTATCAAACAGGGCATCCAGAAAAGAAAAGATTTATGGCACTTTCTGACGCTTACCACGGCGAAACACTTGGTGCGCTTGCAGTTGGCGGAGTTGATTTGTATTCAGAATTGTATAAACCGCTTCTTCTGGATGTAATCAGAATTGATGGCCCTGATTGCTATAGATGTCCTTACGGTAAGGTTTGTGAAGGACATGCGTCTGTGAACACATCCGCTCAAGGAGAGGGAGTAAGCTGTTGTCATTGCGAATGTTTTGAAAAAGCTGAAAAAGCTTTTGCCGAACACGCTCACGAAACAGCTGCAATTATTGTTGAACCTCTTTTGCAAGGCTCTGCAGGTATGAAAGTTTATCCGCCAATGTACTTGAAAAAATTGAGAGAACTTTGCGATAAATACAACGTTCATTTAATTGCAGATGAAATCGCAACAGGTTATGGACGTACCGGCAAAATGTTCGCATTTAATCATGCCGGTGTAAGTCCTGATATAATGTGTCTTTCAAAAGGTTTGACAGGCGGATATATGCCAATGGCAATTGCAGTAACGACTCAAGAAATCTATGACGCTTTTTATGACGATTATTTGAAAGGTAAAGCTTTCATGCACTCGCATACTTATGCCGGAAATCCGCTTGCATGCTCAGCTGCAATTGA
>CAKVJE010000089.1 GCA_934754735.1 uncultured Candidatus Melainabacteria bacterium | reverse complement strand
TCTAGTAAATTTATTGGGCAAACGGCAGTTCTCTCTTCGGGAAAGAAAGAATTTCTTAATGAAAGGGCGTAAAATTTTTAATTGATTTAGTCCTTGAATTTAGAAATTCTTGAGAGGGTGTTATATTCTAAAAAGTTAATAAAACCCTCTCTTTTTACACCACACTTCCAAATAAGTAAGCACAACTACTAGCTTGGAAGTAAAGCAGAAAACTCCCCCGAGGGAGGGGATGCGCTTATGACATTCAAATAAGCGAGTCGTGCGCCCCTCTCCTTTTTTCAATTTTACATGGAGAGGGTGCCGATAGGCGGGAGAGGGTGTTATTTGCTTTTCGTAAAATTTTGATTTACGAGTGATTGTTAGTGTATTTATAATACCCTCTCCCTAGCCCTCTCCATAGGAGAGGGGATGATGTGAGATGCGTCAAGGGAGGGGATACGTTTATGACGCTCAATATAACGCATATCACTTCTTCTCTCTCAGTCAATTTGATATGGAAAGGGATTGCCTCCATTTATAGGGATAAGTCGCAGATGTGCTTGAGACTTTATCGAATGCTACAGATGTGGGTGGTGGCTTTTAAATGCAATTAGACACTTCACAAATCCTGCAAAATATGATATTATAAATGTATAAAAACATGTAACACAATATGCATTGTGTCACATGTTTGACAAAAATATTCAACATTAGGAGAGCTTTGATGAAAAAACGTGGATTTACTTTAGCGGAAGTTTTAATCACTTTAGGTATAGTCGGAGTTGTTGCTGCGCTTACTGCACCATCACTAGTTATGAGTAGCAGAAATGAAGCGAACGCTGCAAGATTATCAGTTGTAGTTTCAAATTTAGAAAATGCTTTTAATAACGCAATTATTCAAGAGGGTGCTGATAATTTATATGGAACAAGTTTATGGACAAATGGTGCAATAGTGGCAGATAATGCAAATATTCCTGCATTCGTCGGCAATCTTGGTAGATATATGGTTCTAAATGGCTTCAAAAACTCAGATACAGAATTTATTGGTGCAAATGTTTATCACCAAATGACAAATAATGGTGGAACTGATAATACTACTAGTATTAGTGTACTACCCGGACGTGGTCAATGTTTTGCAATTGAAACAAAAAATGGAGCAGTTATATATATTAGAACTTATGCAAATCCGGGCAATGCTGCTTTAGAACAAGCTAGAACAAACTCGATAGCTGCTGGAAGTTCATATTATACAAACGCTGCTGATGTTTACATTGATGTAAATGGTAAAAGTGCACCAAACACTTATGGACGTGATTTATTTGCATTCAAAATCGGTGAAAATGGCGTACTATTTCCTTTAGGCGGTCGTGATGTTTCAGCTATGGATGGTGTTGCAACCAATGTTTGGGATAATGCAGGACAACATTATAGTTGTACTGATGCTGATAAAGGCAGTAGCGATAAAGGTCTTGGTTGCACCGCTCGTGTAATTGCCGAAGGATACAAAATTAATTACTAGTTTTATAGTTCTTTATATAAAAAGGGGCGGAAGCTTTGCTTCCGCCCCTTTTTGGGTTAAATTACATATTTGTGCTACAATATTAACATGGAATTAAAAGCAGAATTAAAAAAATTAATTATAACATCTTTGGAATTAGAAGATATTACGGAAGCTGATATTAAAGACGATGAACCTTTATTTGGTGAAGGCTTGGGCTTGGATTCAATTGACGCCTTAGAGCTTGGCATGGCATTAAAGCGCAAATACAATATCGTATTAAAATCAGACAAAGAAGAAAACAAAAAATATTTTTACTCAATTGATACATTGAGCGAGTTTGTGAGGTCGCAGATTAATGGCTAAATATACTAAAGAAGAAATTTTTGCAGAAGTAAAAAATATCCTTATTGAAGAACTTGAAGTTCCTGAAAATGCGATTAATCTTGATGCAAACCTTTTTGAAGATTTGGACTTGGATTCAATCGACGCGGTTGATATCGCGGTTAGAATGCAAAAATTTACTAATAAAAAGCTTTCTCCGGAAGAGTTCAAAAAAATTAGAACAATTAATGACATTGTGGAAGCCGTTTATGCACTTTTGCAATAAACTTTTAAAAGCGCTTGCACCTTTTATTGGAATGGCAATTGTTATTTTTGCATTCCATTATACGAATTTGATTTTTTTCAAATACTATCCGTCAATAGTGAATTTCTGCTTTTTTGCGGTGTTTTTTTCTTCAACTTTTCAAGAAAAAACAGTTATTCAAAAAATGGCACTTGCTATGGAGCCTGATGCAGATGAAAGCGTGATGCGCTATACGCGTAATCTTACTTATGTTTGGTCGGCGTTTATGTTTTTAAATTTTTTGGTTTCTGTAGCGACAATATTCATGTCAAAAGAAATCTGGACGCTTTATAACGGCTTTATTTCGTATATGCTTTGCGGATTGTTTTTTGGGGTAGAATATATTATAAGGATTAATTTTAAGAGGAAGCATGGACGCAATAATCAATGATTTCGTAAGTTCCGGACTTAAAACATTCAAAACCGGCGGAACTTCTGACAACACAAAATCTATTGATAAGACTTTCGAGAATTTGGAAGCTGAATGTCGAGATATTTTCGAAGCTCTAAATATTCCGCAGGAATTAATTTTCACAACAACCACAACTCCGGAACATTTGTTCGGCTTCACTTTTTTTCTTATGCTTCCATATTTTTATAATTACAAAAGAAAAGAACAAAGAGTAAATTATCCTGAAGATATTAATACAGAAAATGCAGTTTTAATTACGACACCGTCGTTTTTGGAAGTTATGCAGAAATATGATGTAAAACCTGCGGTTAATCCGAAAATTATTATTACAGCAGGTGCGGAACTAAAATCGGATATTTTTAAATACGCACAATCGATTTCAGAACGTGTAATTGAGATTTACGGAAGTACAGAAACAGGGGTTGTTGGTTATAGAGAAAAGCCTGCTAGTAAGTTCAAAAAGTTTAAAGGAATTGAAATCCAAGAAACTAGCGATGATTTTACAATGATAAAAACTCAGTATTCAAAAGAAACTCTTGTAAAAATAGAAGATAGAATTGAATATAAAAACGGACGAATAAGTTTTTTAGGGCGCACAGGTCGGGTTTTAAAAGTCTTAGAAAAACGAATTTCCGCTGACAGCATGGAAAAAGAAATCAAAAAAAGCAGTTTTGTAAAAGATTGTTTTTGTTTTGAATACGCGCGCAAAATCGCAGTTTTGGTTGTTTTAGAGAAAAATGGAATAAATTTTGCAATAAAATTTGGGACTCAAAAATTAACAAAGATGTTAAAAAACGAGCTTTGTAAAAAATTTGAAATTCTACCGAGTAAATGGCGTTATTGGGATGAAATTCCGCACAATATCAAGGGTAAAATTGATAAAAACGCGATTGAAGAATTGTTTAATACAAACTTGTCGCTTCCGCTAATGACAAGCGGATTTGTTGATGGCAATGTTGCACTTTATGAAATGTGTTTTTTGCGCGACAGTAATTTCTTTAAGGGGCATTTTGATAATCTGCCGATTTTGGCAGGTGTTGTTCAGCTTTATTATGCAAACTTTTTTGCAAAACGAGCATTTGGTATTGATTGTCGCGGAGGTCAAATCAGACGAATTAAATTTACGAACATAATCCGCCCCGACAAACGCATTCATCTGTATTTAAAACATACAGACAAAGGTATTGTGTATAAATTTGAGCAAACCGAAGATTTTACTTATTCAAGCGGACTTTTACCGTTGGAAAATATTTTACAAAACTAACTAATTAACCTTTTATAGCTCCGTCCATAGGATTATTTATTAAATATTTTTTGCCAAAAATAAAAATAAGAATAACAGGGATAGAACAAATACAAGAACAAGCCATGAGCTCACCCCATAATGTAATTTCTCTAAATGAGCTTTTAAAAATAGTTAAACCGACGGTTAAAGTACGCATGCTCTCAGTATTTGTAACAATCAAAGGCCACATAAAGCTATTCCATGTCGTAACAAAGGTGAAAATGCTTAATGTCGCAATTGCCGGCATGGCGCATGGTAACGCAATTTTATAAAAAATTTGAAAAGTATTACAGCCGTCTAGTTTCCCTGCTTCTTCCAAGTCTTTAGCAAAGCTTTCAAAATATTGGCGCATCATAAACACACCAAATCCGCCAAAAATAGCAGGTACAATTAAAGCTTGATAAGTATTTATCCAGCCTAATTTACTCATAAGGTAAAATAGCGGAACAATGTTAACTTGCGGTGGCACCATCATTGTTAAAATGAATATAAAAAACAAAATGTCTTTGTATTTGAAATCTAATCTTGCAAAACCATATCCCGCAAGCGCAGAAATAACCACTTGTCCGATTGTCGCAACGCTCGCAACAATCAAACTATTAAGAAAATACCTTAGAACAGGAATTGATGCAAATACATTTTTATACGCAAGAAATGATAAATTGATATTCTTATAATCTGTAAAAATATTTTCATTTCCACTTAGTGAGATTAAAAACATAATAGAAAAAGGGATTATCATTGATAATCCCAATATTAGTAAAATTAAATACAGAAGTATTTTTTTCATTATATCTAAAATCCTTAAACTTCTTCTTTGATTTTTTTTAATAGTAATATCAATGGAATAATTATAACACCGGCAAGTGCAAAAATCCTAAATGCGTCAATAAACGCTGATAAGTTTGCTTGTTGCATTAACAATTGATAAGCCGTATGCTGTCCCATATAAGTCGCTGTGTGCGGATCTACAGTTGTCATAAACGCACTTCCATAAGTTTGCACTCTTTCTGTGTAATTTTGTGCAGTATCAGTCAAATGTTGAATAAGCATAAATTGATGCTTTTGCGCGCCACGTGAAAGCAAAGTTGCAACAATTGATGTACCAAACGCACCACCAAGGTTTTTTAACAAGTTTTGCAGACCACTGGCGTTAGTCATTTGGTCATTACTGATTGTTGCCATAGATAAAGTAATAACCGGAATCATCGCAAGTCCTAATCCAATACCAAACAAGAAGTTCGGAATTGCAATATTCATTGTCGAAATTTGCAGGTTCAAATCACCAAGCATCCAACTAGCACCGGCAATACATCCCAAGCCTATCATAACTAAGATTCTGTTATCCATAATATTCGCAAGGGTTGCACATAAAATCATCGCAGTTAATGCACCAACACCACGTGGCATCATTGATAAACCACTTTTAAAAGCATCATACCCCATTAGCGATTGTAAGAATTGCGGAAGAATTGCCATAGAAGCCAAAAGTACAGCTTGCATTACAATTTGAACGAGTGTTCCGACAAAGAAGTTTTTATCTTTAAATACACTTAAATCAACAAGCGCATCTTTATTTTTAATCTGAGAAATCAAAAACGCTAAACCTGTTGCACAAGATATTGCAGACAACCAGCAAATCCAAGGCGCATTGAACCAGTCGGCATTGTTACCTTTATCAAGAACTATTTGTAAAGTCAAAAGCCAAATAGAAAGCATGAAGAAGCCAAATGCGTCTGTTTTTACATTTTGTTGTTTTCTGGCATAAGGCGGATCAAAAAGAAAAACATTAGATAAAATTACAGCAATTATACCAAATGGAATGTTAATAAAATAAATAAATGGCCAAGACCAGTTTTCGGTAAGCCAACCACCCAATACCGGCCCCGCAATAGGCGCAAGTACAATTACCAAACCAAATACAGCCATTGCTTTTCCTCTATCTTGAGGCTTAAAATTTTCCATCAAAATTGCTTGAGAAATCGGAAGTAAACCACCCCCGCCAATACCTTGTAATATACGAGCAAAAATCATAGTTTCCAAGTTTTTTGACAAACCGCAAAGCGCAGAAGCTGCTGTGAATAATATAATACTCATAATGAAAAAGTTTTTTCTGCCAAGAACTTTACTAAACCACCCAACCATCGGAATTACAATACCACTTGCAATCAGATAGAATGTCAAAATCCACATAGATTCTTCTCTACTTACGGAAAAGCTTCCCGCCATGTGTGGTAACGCTACGTTTGCAATTGTTTCATCTAATACAAACATAAACGCAGCTGTCATAGTAGGTAAACATGTAAGCCAAGGATTAATATTTGATTGTTTTTCTTCTATATTCTCAAAATTTGCTATATTTTCACTCATACAAAATATCCTTTATTAATTCTCAGAAAAATTTTATCATACGAGTGTTGCAAATGCAACATGTTGTAAGCGCAACATTATTTTGTTTGTTTTTTAGCATGAAAATATTTGATTTTCATTAGTGTTTGTAATACATTTAATGTGTATATAAAAAAGCTTTAAAAAAGGAGGAAGCTATATTATGGAAACATACGGAATTGAAAAATTTGGTATTATCGGACCAAAAGCAGTTCACAGAAACTGGACTCCAGCTCAATTAACTGAAGCTGCTTTAAGATTAGGTGAAGGCTCTTTGAGCAACACTGGTGCTTTGGTTGTTACAACTGGTAAATATACTGGTCGTTCACCTAAAGATAAATTTATCGTTGATACAGAATCTATCCACAACGATATCGCTTGGGGTAAGGTAAACAGACCTATCAGCAGAGAAAAATTCAACGCTATCAAGGGTAAAATCGCATCTTACTTACAAAACAGAGAAGTATTTATTTTCGATGGTTTTGCTGGTGCTGACAAAACTTACACTCAAAAATTCAGAGTTATCAACGAATTAGCAAGCCAAAACATGTTCATTCATGAATTATTAATCAGACCTACAGCTGAAGAATTGGCTAACTATGGTGAACCTGATTACACAATCCTTTGTGCTCCTGGTTTCAAATGTGATCCTGA
>CAKVJE010000088.1 GCA_934754735.1 uncultured Candidatus Melainabacteria bacterium | reverse complement strand
TTCTCTAATCCTTGCTCTTTTAGATTTTGAAACTGCCACCAAACAACAGGCTTTCCTCTTAATGGTAACATTGCCAAAGAAGAATAAAAACCTACAGGCATATTCTCATTTTTAGTTTCACCACCGAATAAAATTATATTGTTAAAGTTATCTTTATTCATTAAGACCTCTTTCAATATATTCTTTTAATTGTTCTGGAGTTCCTACACAATCAAAATGCTCAATATCAAAAACACCAATTTTGTCAGTAACCTTCCTAAGATGATTATAAACATTGGACATGTAAAATTCCCCTTTAGATAAATCGCTTTCTACGACCAAGTCTATTACGGAATCTCTGAATTGTTGCAGTGATTTAAAATAATACACACCGGTTATAGCATGATTTGAAATCACCTCTTTTTCTTTTGTCTCAACCAAATAACCGTTTTTATCTATCTTTGCATATGAATAACAAGATTTATCAGAATTTATTGTTAATAATGCTCCTGTTAAATCATTATTTCTTACATATGAAATAAAATTTTTAATATCTGATTGCTTGAATATATTGTCTGAATCTGCAAAAATGATATCAAAATTTGCATCAATCTTTTTATGAGCTGCAAGTGCTGTTATTGCAGCTCCCATTGTTAATTTTGGAACTGTTACAAAATTTAGATTATATTTTGATTGAAGTTTTTTAAGTTGTTCTTTTTGTTCTATCAAAAATTTTTCTTGTAATACTAAGATAAATTTTGCATCAATTTTGTCGAAAGAACTTAAAACATGTTCAATCATCATTTTATTATTGAATTCTATAAATGGTTTTGGAACATTATATCCGGCAATAGCAAAACGACTACCAGCTCCTGCCATTGGTATTACAACATTAATTTTACTCATCTACAAACAAACTCCTTCTCTAAATCTCAAGTTCATGTTTTCGTATTCTTCAATAAAATTCAGCGCTTGTTCAACAGTCGTTTGATGGAAGAGCCATTGAAGATAGGATAAATCCTGATACTTTTTGTAATAGTGGTATGCAAATGTTTTGCGCCAAGAAATCACAGAATACTTATCCGCAATTCCTAAATTCTTACAAAGCGCCTTAAAGGAGCTATGTACTTGAGTGCGCTCTAAACGATGTCCACGAATACTTACGAATAGTGCATCCGAAATTTCTCTATCGCCGGCAACTTCGTCTACCAAAGCTCGTAAATCGTCGGTTAACGGCACAGATTTGTTTTTATCAATCGCAAGATAATATTTGCCTTTGATATCACCAATATTCAGATTGAGTAAATCTTGCAAATTGTAGCCGGTATTTATTGCAAGCAAAAACAGTAACAAATCACGTTTGTTCTTTTTCTTCTCATACAAATCCTTGATTTGTTCTACGACTCTTTTATCCTTTATTGGTGAATTTGCAGCCACTTCTAATCCTTATTTCGTTTCCAAAATCTCTTAACTTTTTATATCAAATGTTAAGAGAGGGCTGAAATATTGGTGGCATAAGCTTTTTAAAAAAACACTTTTTAAATGTAAAAATGAAAATTTTATTTTTTTAGTTTTAACATTGTAAATTATTTTGTGAATACATGCAAAATTTGGACATTTTTGTGCTAAAATTTTTCTATACAGAAACGTCTTAACATTAGATATAAATTGTTAAGACTTTTTTATTATCAGTTAATTTTTCAAACCTCAAAACATTTAAAATCAACTATTTTTTTTCTTATCAAATTTTAGCTCTTCAAACTTCGCTTCCATTGTCGGATTATTTTTTGTCAAACGTTTAATACTCAAATCTTCAGCTTTACTATTAGCAAGTCTTAAATTATTTTCTGATGACAATAAAGCTTCTTTTGTTTTTTGCAAATGGTCGATTGTCTTATCGATTTCATCAATTGCTTTTTGAAATTTTTCACTTGCAAGTCTAAAATTTCTTGAAAATTTGTCCTTAAAATCGTTCATTTCTGATTCAAAATTTGAAATATCAATATTTTGAGCTTTAATTATTTCAAGCTCTTTTCTATATTCCAAAGAATTTCCGGCAGCATTTCTCAAAAGTGTAATTATCGGAATAAAAAATTGCGGTCTGATTACATACATTTTAGGATAACGGTGCGACATATCAACAATACCGCTATTATAAAGTTCACTTTCTGGTTCTAACAAAGACACCAAAACCGCATATTCACAATTCTTTTCACGTCTATCTTTATCTAACTCTTTCAAAAAATCTTCATTTTTCTTTTTGGTGGAAGTCGTATCCATTTCGTTTTTCATTTCAAACATAATTGAAATAAATTCAATTCCGTTTTCATCTTTGTCGCGAAAAATATAATCGCCTTTACTACCTGTTTTAGCATCATTATCTTTTTCAAAATACGCATTCTTAAATCCTGTTGCGCGCAATTGATTAAACTCGATTTCGCAATGTTGTTCAAGACTTTCTCCGACCATTTTTGTAGAAAGTTTTGATTTAAAATCTTTATAACGCGCTATTTCTTCATCTTTAAAACGCAATTTTTCTTCATACTGATCTTTCAAAGATTGCTCTTTTAATTGACATTCTTTTTCTGTCAAAGCTTTTTCGCCTTTTAGCATCGCAATGTGATTATCTTTTTCCGTAAGCTCTGTATTCAATTTTGTAACAAGCTTGTGAATTTCAAGCTCTTTATCTTTATCAAATGTCGCTAATTGATTTCTTAAATCTGCAATTTCTTTATCTTTTAAGATTTCTGTCTGGTTTAATTCCGCTTCTTTTTGACTCAATTTTTCGTTGAAAGCTTTTTCTGCTTCCAGTCTTGCAAGTTGAACTGCATTATCTTTTTCAGATTCAAATTGAGTTTCTCTGCTCTGAATTTCTTTGGAAAATTCCTTATCCCTAACCTGCTTAACTATTGCAGCATAACCTGATTCGTCGACTTGAAACACTTCGCCACACTTCGGACATTTAATTTCTTGCATGAATTATCCCCTCAAATCTTCTGTTTTATAAGTATAATAACCTTCGTAATTGTAACTAGCATCAATCCCCTTCATATAAACATCTCTATTTTCAATGTTATCAGTAAGTGCGTTCCTTAAAAGCTCCTTAATCTCAAGGCTTTTAATCGGACTTCTTTCCATTGAAAGCAAATAATCTTGCTTATCAACGGAATGCCAATCTACAACTTTTTTAATCTCTTTTTTTAATATTAAATCTAACCAAATTCTTGTACTGCGTCCGTTTCCTTCTCTAAAAGGGTGCGCAACATTCATTTCTACGTACTTATCAATAATTTCTTCAAAATTTGATTGTGGCATATTTTCAATATGCTCTAAAGCAGGTTTTAGGTACATTACTGGTGCAAATCTAAAATTGCCTTTTGCTAAATTAACAGTTCTGATTTCACCTGCAAAATCATAAATCTCGTCAAAAAGATATTTATGAATAAATGCTAAGGAAGAAAATGTTCCAGGACTTAAAGTGTCTAATATCCCGTTTTCAAAGAGTTCTAAAGCCTTTTTTTTGCTAATTTTTTCTTCAATCCTCGCTAATTCAGCAGATTCAGTTATTCCTAATTTATTTTCTAATACCATACAATCCTCTAAATCATTTTTCTTTTATTTTATCATAATTCACATTAATTATGTTATCTTTTATTTGGGATGTGGTATTATAGAAATATACAGGATGTATTAAGAGAGGTTTTTATGACAGAGCAAAAATTCCGTATAGGCATTGGTTATGATATCCATAAATTGGTTGAAGGACGCGAACTTATAATTGGCGGAGTTAAAATTCCTTATGAAAAAGGATTGCTTGGTCATTCTGACGCTGATGTACTAATTCACGCTATAATTGATGCTTTATTAGGCGCACTTGCGATGGATGATATCGGAACTTTATTTCCTGATACAGACAATAGATTTAAAGATGCCGACAGCGTTGAACTCTTGAAAAAAGTATATGAAATGGTTCAGGCGCAAGGCTACTGGATTAGTAACCTTGATACTAATATAATTGCACAAGCCCCAAAAATGATGCCACATATTCCAAATATGAAACAAATTTTAGGACAGGTTTTAGGCTTAGATAATACAGATTTATCTATTAAAGCTAAAACTAAAGAAAATTTAGATGCCGTTGGTGAAAAATTGGCGATTGAAGCGCAAGCTGTTGTTATGCTTGAAAAAATTAATGAATAACAGTTTCTTTAATACCGCAAGCGGCAACGTATGCCGTTGACCAAGCATTTTGTAAATTATATCCACCACAGAACCCGTCAATATCAAGAGCTTCGCCAATGCAAAACAGATTCTGATATTGTTTTAATTCCATTGATTTTGGATTTATTTCCTTTAAATCTATACCACCGGCAGTAACAGTTTCTTCACCTTTGTTAGTGCCTACAGCTGTTAATACTAGATTGTGAATTCTATCTAATATAAAATCTCTTGTTTTACCATCAATTCTATGCGCTTTAACATCTGCTATGTCGCCTATTAAATATTTTACCAAACCTAATGGTATATATTTTGACAAAATATTTTTAACATCTTTGTGAGAATTTGAATTCAACAATTCTTGTAAATCTATTTTTTGCGGAAATAAATCAAATTTTAATTCATAAGGAAAATTATCTCGCGCTTTAATTGACGAGATTTTGTACGTCAAAGGCCCAGATATGCCAAAGTGTGTAAATAACAAATCTTCTGTAATTCCATTACAATTAGCATTTTTTACGACTATACCGGAAATGCCTTCACATTTTTCTTGGAGATTCAACCCTACAAGAGACGGCTTGACCGGAACAATCTTAATATCAAAATTCTTTAAAAATTCAAATTTTGAGTGACCACCAATCGCAATTACAACATGTGAGAAAAAGTATTCACATGTTCCGCTATTCTTCGCAATTGACGATTGAACAGCTTGGTGCTTTAAAGTTTTAACTTTAAACCCATCTGCAATTTTTTCTATATTAACAACTTCTTCTCTTGCAAAATTACAATTATTTAGCTTACTTAGAATTTTCTCCCTAACATCTTTTGCGCTATTTGATATAGGAAAAATCCTTTCATCCTCCTGTGTATAAGTTTCTATTCCAAGTTCGCTAAACAAAGCTAATGTATCATAAGTTGAGAATTTAGAAAACACCGAATATAAAAACTTTTCGCCACGAGGATAGTTTTTGGCTAATTCTTTAAAATCATATTCTGCGTGTGCAAGATTACAACGTCCGCCACCCGTTGGCAAAAGCGTTCTTAAAGGGACGCCTTTGTCAAAAAGAGTTACATCATAACCATATTTTTGTAAAAAATATGCACAAATACAACCGGAAGCGCCCGCACCAACAATCGCAACGCGAGTATTTTCCTGAAGACTTTTAGATTCTTGTGCCATACAAAACAACCATTTCGGGATTTTCTAATTCTTCGTACAACTCCATCACCGTTTTTTTATAGAGTGGATGAACAAAATCTTGCGCAATTTCTAACATTGGTACGAGAACAAAAGCACGCTTACTAAAATTTCTATGTGGAATTACTAACCTATCAGTTTTAATAATTAAATCATCATAAAATAATATATCTATATCAATTGTTCTGTCTGTATAAACTTCTGAGGAAAGTCTTTTTCTGCCCAACTGTTTCTCTATTCTTTGACACGCATTCAATAATTCTTCCGGAGTTAGTGTTGTTGCAATTTGAATAACAGCATTAACAAACCAGTTTTCAGAATTCATTTGCCAAGGTTCAGATTCATAAAATGATGATGTCGCTACTACATTAATTTTTTCTGACGCATTAAGCAAACTGGTTGCCTGTTGCAAGTAACCAACCCGATCTCCTAAGTTTGAGCCTAATGATAAATAAACAATTGCCATACTTTGATTTTACCAAGATGTAGCAATTGTTGTCAATAAAATAAATCAAGTATTATTAATAAACAAAAAAGAGGACAACTTTTGTCATCCTCCAGCTATTTTCTATTTCGCTATTCAAAATTAATTATTACTCAAAACAAGTCTGAATGTTGCCAAATTTTTAATAGAAAGCATTTTGTGTTTATTTGCTTGTCTATCTGAAATCGCAAAAATTCTACAAATTCTTTGAATTTCTTCCACATCTTTTCTTGAGTTTAATTTATAAACATTTTTAATTGGGTCTGCAATAACTGACATTGTAGCGTTTAGTTCTTTCTCGTTCATTATTTTTTCCTTATAAAATCTTCTTATATATATATAAAGTATTTCAATTTCTAAAAATTGCCTTTTTTGTTTATATTTATGAAGAAATGTAAAGAAGAAATTCTAAAAAGAACTTTATTCCCTAAGTATAAGACCATTGAACATAATGAAATACTCTAAATAGTAATAAAAACTTCATACTCAAACCCCTTTTCTGAATAATCAGAAAAGGGGTAGTTTTTACTTCCATAGGGGATTTAATGTATTATGGAATGTAATTTTAGCTTATCTTTCTTACCGTCAAAGTATGAGAAAGTGGAATTCCGCCTTGCACCGCGGGTTTATTGACAACTTGTCCTTTTACGTACATAACCGTTGAACCGCCGCCATCTAAGTTCATCGCGTTAACACAGCCAAGCTCTTTCATCAAATTTGCAAGTTCTACAAGCGTTAAGCCAATTGATGCGCCTTCTCTTCCGTCAGCTGTTAACATAATTAGATGGTTATCTCTCGTATACCCAATTGCAGTTCTCGGGTTTCTACCACCGATTGAGCCAAGTTTTTGCGCTGTCATATCAACATATATATCGCCGTTTTTTATTAAATACGGCCCGCCACTTATAATGTGATTAACATCTTTCCATTCGGGGTTAATTTTAATATTCAGTTTGTATCTTTTTGCGTCCTTGATACTATTTAAATTTTTTTCTGCTCCAACTATAACAAATCCGTTTTGAGGTATTCTATTTGCTCCGTATGAAACTCTTGTAGCTTTGCCATTTTCGACAACTATCTGCATCCCATACTTTGGACAAGGCGGAGAATACTCGCCCCAATCCGGCGTATAAACGATTGTATGAGTTGACAACATTCTAGGCTGATTGATATTATCAATTTTTAACCCTCC
>CAKVJE010000087.1 GCA_934754735.1 uncultured Candidatus Melainabacteria bacterium | reverse complement strand
AAGGAGTACATATAGATGAAGAACAAACTGATTATGTTTTGGGCGATTGTCGTAATTGTTATTGCGTCTATAATAACGATTTGCGTTAAGCCTACAAAACTGGGTTTAGACCTTGTTGGCGGTTCAAGACTTGTTCTTGAAGCTCAAACAACAGACACAATCGCACAAATTACGCCTGATATGATGGCGAGTTTGCAGTTTGCGATTGAAAACAGGGTTAACAAACTCGGTGTATCAGAAACTGTGGTACAAAGAGCAGGCGACAAAAGACTTGTAATCGAAATTCCTGACGTTTCTGACTTGAACCAAGCAAAAGAATACTTGGGTGAAACTGCTGAGCTTGATTTCAGAAAACCTGTTATGAAAGATGGCGAAATGGAGTGGGTTGCAACAGGTTTGACAGGTAAAGATTTATCAAAAGCTAACTTGAGTACAAATTCTCAAAACGGTCAATGGGTTGTAGACTTGGAATTCAACGGCGAAGGCACAAAGAAATTTGCAGATTTAACAAAAAAACTTGTAGGTCAACAAATGGCAATCTTCTTTAACGGTGAATTACAATCAGCGCCTGTAATTAGAGAACCGATTACAGGTGGTAGAGCTCAAATCTCAGGCGGAGACAGTGGTTTTGCTTATGAAGAAGCTAAAAAAACAGTTGACTTGTTAAATGCAGGTGCTTTACCTGTTCCGGCTAAGATTATTGAAGAAAATACAGTTGGGCCAACTCTTGGTGCAGATAGTATCGCAAAATCTAAGATTGCGGGTATTATTGGTTTAGGCTTTGTAATGTTGTTTATGGCAGCTTATTATAGAGCACCGGGTTTGATTGCCGATTTGGCACTTGTAATTTACGGTTTGATGTTATTTGCTTTATTCAAAGCTATTCCAATTACATTGACTCTTGCCGGTATCGCTGGTTTTATCCTTAGTATCGGTATGGCAGTTGATGCTAACATTCTTATTTTTGAAAGAACAAAAGAAGAATTGAGAGCCGGTAGAACATTATTTACGGCAATTAATTCAGGTTTTGATAGAGCATTTACAAGTATTTTTGACTCTAATATGACAACAATCATTACTTGCGCAATTCTTTATTGCTGCGGTACAAGTATTGTTAAAGGTTTTGCTTTAACTCTTGCTGTTGGTGTTATGGTTTCTATGTTTAGTGCTATCACTATTACAAAGAACTTCATGCACTTAATCTTCGGTACAGGCAAATTGACTCATCCGGCGTTGTTCGGTTTGAAAGCGTCTGATATCAATTAAGGTATAAAAGCTGTAGAAACAAAGAGAGAAAAAGCGAAGTTTGGAATATTAGATTAATCGAATGAGTCAATAAGTTAATAGGAGAGTGAGTGAATAAGTTCATTTAAGCTATTTTCTATATTGAACAGAGTTAAATATTGAATATATTTAATACGAACTTATTCACCTATTCACTCATTCACTTATTGACTTAAATTACAAGGACTTAACGACTTTTAAATAAAAGGAACACACAATGAAACTAGATATCGTAAAAAACAGATTTATATTTTTGGCACTGTCAGCAGTACTTTTATTGCCGGGGATTGTGTCAATGATTTATTCAACAATTACTTATCCTACACACACGCCATTGAAAGTTGGTATTGACTATACAGGCGGTACGACTCTCCAATACGGCGTTAAAGAGGATATCTCTAACGACAAATTGTCTGATGTTAGAACAAAATTGGAAGAAGGCGGAATTGATAATCCATATTTACAAATTATCAATGTAAATTCACAAGAAAGCACTGATTTGAAATCAATTCTTTCAATTAGAACTAAGTTTATCGAAGAAGGTTCAGCTGATCAGGATAAGATTACAGGGATTATTTCTCAAGAATTCTCTGCACCTGAATTGGTTCAAGTGTCTTCTGTAGGCCCTACTTTGGGTATGGAATTGTTCAAAAACTCTTTGATAGCTTTATCTTTGGCACTTGTGGGTATTATTGCTTATTTGACATTCAGATTCCAATTTGATTATGCGCTTGCAGCGATTTTAGGGCTTGTTCATGACGCATTGTTTGTATGCGGTGTATTCTCAATCTTGGGATTATTCTATGACGTGCAAATTGACGCATTGTTTGTAACAGCACTTTTGACAGTAATCGGTTTTTCTGTTCACGATACAATTGTTGTATTTGACAGAGTTCGTGAAAACTTGAAATACTATTCTAAGAAAATGACTTTCGGTGAAATTATGAACGCAAGTATTAACCAAACTCTTGCAAGAAGTATTAATACTTCTTTGACAACTTTGATTACATTGCTTGCTTTGTATTTCTTAGGTGGTGTTACAACAAGAGATTTCGTTCTTGCTATGATTTTGGGTATCGCAATCGGTACTTATTCAAGTATCTTCTTCTGCTCAACACTTGTTGATGTTTGGGAAGATAATAAGAAGTCTGCAAAAGTAGCAGCGTAGAGTTAAAAAAATATTGGTGCAAAAATTGCACCCTACTTTTTTTCAATTAGTATAAGTTCAATCTTGAACATTTTTTATTTGAAAATTGTAGGGTGCAATTTTTTGCACCATTAACTTCCCTTAGTTTTATGTTATTATAAACCAATGAGTAATTATAGAAGATATTACAATGAATTATCTACAATAATTTTTCTAACTTTTGTAACATACAAACGCAGAAATATATTACTCGAAAACATTGATATATTTAAACAAAGCTTGAAATTTGCCAAACAAAAATTTGAGTTTGAGATTGTTGCAATATGCGTGCTACAAAATCATTGTCACATGTTAATTTCGACAAAAAATCCAAATGAAGTTCCAAAAATTGTCAGAATAATAAAATATAATTTTTCAACCAATATCCCTGAAATATATTATTGTAAAAATTTATCAGAATCTGCAATTAAGCGAGGTGAAAAAGGGGTTTGGCAACGCAGATATTATGACCACATTATGAGAAACGAAAATGATTTAAACAGGCATTTAGATTATATTCATTATAATTCAATGAAACATTATCATATATCGCCAAAAGATTGGAAATATTCTTCTTTTGAAAAATTCGTTAATCTTGGATTTTATGATGATGATTGGTGTAATTTTGGGGATAAGAATTTGATTTGTGAATTGGATTTGGAGTGAAAGTTAATGGTGCAAAAAATTGCACCCTACATATTTCTTGATAAAATACATTCAATATTGAACATATAATATTTAAACATGGTAGGGTGCAATTCTTTGCACCATTTAATTTTTAAAATACAAACTTATTTAATCTTGCCTGCGCCTTTTACAGTTGTTGAACCGGGTTTTAAGTGGTGAGTTTCGACTGGGTAACCATCTTCTCCTGTCCTTGTTCTATCATATAGTGTATCAGCATAATCATCAGTTTTTACTGTTACTTTTGCATTATCTTCAACTGCAATATTATCAGGAATACCGCTTTTTCCTATAACTGTAACATTGGAGTTTCCACCAAATGCAAAACCATGATTTCTTGTTGCATTGCCTGTAATTTTTAAAGTACCTTTAAGATTGTTAAAATGCACATTGCAGTTATCTTCTGCTCGATACATTTCGATTTTACTTGGCTCATAATCTTTATCTAACGGTATAGAAAGTTCGCAACAATCTTGCGTATTTTCCAAATCTATTGAGAAATCTTGATTTTCATTTGGTTTATGTGGTGTAGCTTTTAATACTAAATATGATTTACCATTAATAGTTTTTACTTGTGCTTCATTAAAACCAACCCATTCTGCGTGTTCAACATCTAAACCGAATCGTGTAAGAGTTTGAGCGAACTTTTGATGTTTTGCGCTTTCCTTTTGGTAGTTAGCACATCTTTTTGCATAATTGGCTTTTGCAGTATCAATCTTGACCGTATCAGTTGGTTTAGCATTCTTTGGTGCATCTTTTTCATATAATCTTATTTCGTTATTTTTTGCATCAGCAGTAATTCTGGTGTGATTGAAAAGATAAGCTTCTGTTGCATCATATTTACCATCTCCGTTAAAATCAAATATTATTGCTGCTTGTTTTTGTGCTGCGTTGCCTTTTTCTTGCAATTCTTTTACTGTCATTTCGGCTTTTACTTCTAATTTGTTTTTGCAAGCTACTAATTTTACTGGTTCCATAATTCTTTCTCCTTAATTTTTCTATTTAACTATTTTTTACTTTTCTAATATCCTATGGTGTTTAACTCTGATTGCAATCTCGTGTTATGTATATACAAAGTCATTTGAGTTTGAAAAATTGCCTAAAATAAGACGTTAAAAATAGAAAAATGTGTAAAACGTAGATATATAGCGCCGTTTAGAGTTTACAAAACTTAATATATTATGATATTACACGTCAGGTTTTGGATAAAAAATAGACATTATAGTAAGAAGTTGTTATGAATATAAAGAAATTACTTGGTGAAAAGATTAAAAGGTTGCGCAAAAATAGAGGGTTAACTCAAGAGCAATTTTCTGAGATGATTAATATTGCTCCAAGAAACTTAAGTAGAATTGAAGTTGGAGAAAGCTTTGTAAGCGCAGATACGTTGGATAAAATCATTGAAGCGCTTTCAGTAACTGCACAAGAATTATTTGCGTATGAAAATATTAAAGAACCAAAAGAGCTATTGGCGGATATTTATACGGCATTGGACGAAATTAAAACCAACAAAAAACAGCTTGAAAAAATTTATCGTTTGATTAAATTAGTAAGAGAAGATGAACTTTAAAAGTTAATGATGTAATTTAGTATCAATATCTTGATTTCAAAAATAAATCCATTAAAATAGAGATATGTTAAAACGAAATTTATTAATATTAGTTTTATTGTTGTTATGTACTCCAACCTTTGCAAATGATGGTGCAAATGGTATTTTTGTGGGGACTCCTAAGGGGTTTTATGACGATATTGATCCGAATAGCTTGGAAGATGATGAGGATTTAACTGTACCTAAACAGCAAGATTTTTTAGTGCCTGCAACTGGAGAAAATGAGATTATTATTCCTTCAACAAAAACTAAAGCGACAAAAGATTATGCGCAAATATATAATGATTTAGAAGTTCCAACATTTTCTTATTTACATGATATTGACCCTGATCAATATTATGATATGAAAGATACTTCTTGGTCTGTTTACCCGTTATTCAGGCTCAATTCCCCATTATATTTTAAGAATATTACAATTGAACCTGGGTATTATCTGTTAACTCCTAGAGAGCATGAGGGTAATTGGTTTATGTTGTTTAAACAAAATGGGGCTGTAAAGCATATAATTCCTGTAGTTGAGCGAGATTATACTCCGGAAACTTTTTATGACGAGCATATTCCAAAGCCAAAATATACAAGAGCACAAAAAATTCATATGGGTTTTTTAGATTTTATAGGAAATTTTAAAAGCACAAAACGTAAAACTCCGGTGCAATCTTATTTGGAAGTAAATGATCTTGAAAATTATTTTGTTTCAATTGTTATATATTATGGCTCACATAAATATTCTACAGTATTTAGAACTATTAAATTATAATTACAAAAGAGATGACCATTAGGTCATCTCTTTTGTAGAAAATATTAATATCTTTAGAACATTAATCTGAATAACAAGAATCTCTTATTCAATTTTTCTGAGAATTTCTTCAAATTAGAAACCGTAGAAGAAGTATCTTCCATAATTTGTTTCAAGCCCTCTTTATCTCCATCTTCTCCGTTAATTGTTTCTAGTGCGTTTGAAACTTCGCACATTGTAATATTTAAGTTATCGATAGAAGTATTGATTTTTTTCTTCAAGTTTTCGTCTTTAGTCATTTGATTAACGGAAGTTGAAATTTCGTTCAAGTTTTTCATTACAGCATTCAAATCTTCTGCAAATTCTTTAGCATCAACAGAACCAATGATTGGTGTTAGTTGTTTTGATAAATTAGAAACTGCATCCGCTGTATCGTACATCATAGGCTTGAATTTTTCATCCCCGATAATGCCGTTAATATTTGTTGCCAATTTGTTGAAGTTGTTAGAAACATCACTCATCATCCAAAGAATTGCATCAATATCATTTTTAGATGTTTCAATAAGTTTTTCGGTTTTAGCTAATGTTGTCGTAGCTTGAGCTGTTAAAATTTTGAAGTTTGTTACAGATTGTTTGATTTCTGCAATCATTGAATCATTTAACAGTTCGTTTACAATTCTGTTTGTTTCAGTCAAGGATTCGGCTGCTTTGTATTGTAAATCCATAAAATCAGCAATTCTCATCGGTTCAATTATTGTATAAGGCGATGTTTGTTGCGGATATGGAATTGCGGTATTATCTAAAGGTGCAATTCTTAATTTTCTTTCACCATTTATATTAACAATTTGACCTGTCATAAAATGTGGTAATATAAGCCCCGGAAGATTTACGACATAGTCAACTTTATATGCGTAATTCGTTTTTACAAAATCTTTCAATTCATAAGGCACAAGTTTTGATGTCATGATTTGAGATTTTTTAACAGTACCAACATTATAGAATTTGTCATCAAGTTTGATTTCAACTTCAGTTCCATTTGATAATAACTCATTGCTGATAACAGGAATGTATACAGAACGAGTTCTTGGAGGTGTGATTTCTAAAAATTGTTCGCCAATTAAACCGGATTGTTGAATTGAAAGCATAGAAGCTTTTGGAATAGTAATCCCCGGTTCTGTAATAACGAATTTCATTCTTACATAACTCGAATCACCATTTACAACAGGTGTAATTTCTTCAACTTGACCAACGCGAAGTCCCATCATTTGTACCCCTGAGCCCGGACGCATGCCGTTTACGTCTTTAAATTGAACTTCTATTCTTTCTGCCGAAGAGAAAGAACGTCCTTTAATCCATAAAATTGTAAACAACAGAATTGTTAAGGCTATGATTGCTAATATTCCTACTTTAAATGATGGTGACATCTTCATTTTGTGTTTTCCTTTTGGTTTGTGCTGAATGCATGTTCTTTGGTGGATTTACCCCACACCCGAAAATCTAAGTTTCGGCACTGCCTTAACTTGATTTTCTTCCCTCTCTCTTGACCGGTTCACGTTAAACGAGTACGCTTACGCTTTTACTCTCTGTTCACCGGTCGCTCCCTCAAGG
>CAKVJE010000086.1 GCA_934754735.1 uncultured Candidatus Melainabacteria bacterium | reverse complement strand
AGTATGCTCACCGATTATATAACCCGCTTTTCTTAAATTTTTGTACTTGTTTCTGTTTTTGCTAAAAATTCCCATTCGCACTCCTAGTATTTTGGTCAAGAATGTAACACAATACATATTGTGTTACATCTCTGAATAATTTATTAGGCGAACGACAGTTCTCTCTTCGGGAGAGAAAGAATTTCTTAATGAAAGGGTATATTATTTTGTATATTTTAGCCCTTGAATTTAGAAATTCTAGAGAGGGTATTATATACTAAAATTAATAAAATCCTCTCCCCTGCCCTTCCCCAATGACACAACTGTCCGAGATAAATTTATTTACAATTTATAAAAAATAGTCATATCAAGGACAATAGTGCAAAGGAAGGGGATAAAGTGTAAAACCCGAGAGAAAGGAGCTCTCTAAAAAAGGAGGTGCGTTTAAGGCGTTCGATATTACGTATCTCACTCACTCTTCTTTAATCAATTTAACATGGAAGGGGGGGCGAAAGCAGTTAGAGACTTTTAAATAAGCAAGTATGCTTCACTAATTCTGCAAAATATGATAAAATGTAACACAATATGTATTGTGTTACATCTCTGACAAATTTATTAATCATCGCAATAAAAACTATCGATAGGGGGAGTTGAACCCCCAAGGATTTCTCCACATGAACCTGAATCATGCGCGTCTACCAATTTCGCCATATCGACTTAATAAATTAATTATAAAACAAAGGACGCGAAATTGGTAGAATACTTTAGATCGCAATTTCATTATCTAAGGCACTATTGTGTTGCCATTTCCATTGCTGATTGTAGCAGGTCTTTGTTTGACTTAATCAAAGCATTAACCAGTTCCATTTGAACTTTCGCCTGCTGATAATCCGCCATATTAGCCTTAAAATCGGTATTTGCTTGCTCTAACAAGCCTGAACGAATTTCACCACGCCCTACAACCGGTTTTCCTGATTCCGGAGTCTCTACAAAAACGCCATCCTTAACTTCATACAAACCGTTCGGGTTATGGAAGTTTGCAGTCGCAATCTTATACAAAGGAACAGAACGATTACCACCGTCAGCTTTACCATAAATTGTGCCGTCATTCTTGATTTCGTATTCGTCATATTTACCAAGGAATTTACCGTTATTCGGGTCAATCCAAAGTTTAATATTTGTAGTAGGAATATTCAAAGCACCGCCTTTAAGCGCAGTTTCTTGATACAAATCATCGCTAATAGATTTTGTACCGGACATAATTTCGCCCTTATCGTTAAGGATATAGCCTTGAACAGTCGCACCGCTTTTAGCCTTATAAACGCCTTCCGAGTCAAATGTAAATTCCCCAAGACGTGTATAAGAAACATTGCCATCAGGTGAACGCAACATAAAATATCCGCTACCTTCAAAGAACAAGTTTTCGTTTGATGTACCTGGAGTTGATTTACCTTGACCAAGGTTTTTAACATTATTATCGATTACAGCACCGCCCAGGAAAGTTTTAAATGTTACTTTGTTTTCTCTAAATCCCGGAGTATAAACGTTTGTGAGGTTGTCCGCCAAAACGTCCATCCATTGTACGGTAGCTTTTTGGGTATTTATCGCAGTTGTGTATAAATCATTCATCTTTGCGCCCCTTCTTTCTGTTATTTCTATCGTCTTGTTGTTCTTGTTTTCTGTGGTTTAACTCTTCATAATCTATATTATTATCGTCAAACCTTTGTTTTAAGATTGGCAAATTTTCTTTCAAATACGCTTCTGCAATTTGAGAACTTGGCAAGAAGTCTGCTGAAATTTTACCATTCTTACTAACTTTTATAATGACAGAGATGTCGTTGTCAAAATTTATTCTTATCGGTTGATTATCTTGCATAGATTTTGCAATCATGTCTGCCAGAGTTTTTGAAACTTGCGAAGATTTTTGAGCATGTTGAACAGAATTCATATCAACAGAACCATTTTCAACAAGGTTTGCAAAAAATTCAACATCATTTTTGTTCATTGCAATATCATCAAATTTAACAACTGTTTCTGTTGTAACATTTGTTTTTACGTTAACTTTTTTAACACCTTCTTCATTTGTAACAGTTTTTGTTTTAGGCGCTTGTTCTTCTTGTTGAATTTCTGTTTGCACAGCTACTTCCGGTTTTTCTTCCTTATTAGTTTTGTTCAAAAGCATATTCTTTTGCGCAATAGCCATGTTTTCATTCATTGTTGAAAGTATTGCATTTTCTTCTGCCAAATCTGTTTCAGAAGCAGAAAGCTGATTGTTATTGTTTGTGTTTTCAACAAAAGCAGAGAAAGGTTGTCCGTTGCTGTTGAAGTTCATATTAGCGTTCATCTGCGGAAGTTGTTGTTCTGTTTTATCTTTAATATTAATATTGTTATCTATCAAAGTATTATCCTCTCTGTCTTTATCGTCAGAAAGAGTATCTTTCTTTAATTCGGAATTAGTTTTATCATTCTTTTGATTTAGTTTATTAAGTTCTTCTACAGTTTGTTGCAAGCCACCGATTACATCCTCAATGTTGTCCTCGTTTGAAGCTTCTTCGCCAGTCTCTTGAGTTTCTTTTTCAGATTTTTCTACTTTTTCATCTGACTTGTTTTCTGATTTCACTTCTTCCTTAGAATCGGCTTTCATGTCTTTTTCATTTTTAACTTCTTCTTTTTCTTTTGCCTCTTCTTTTGAATCAGTTTTAGAAACATTCTTTAACTCATCAGAAAATTTTGTATCGCTTTTTTTCTGTGTTTTCGAAGTAGAATTATTGTTGTTTACGGATGTAATTTTAGATTGGGTATCAATATTCATCGTCATTTTCTTCCATTTGTGCTTTTCTTAACTGTTCTTCAAGTTCTTGTTCTTCGGCTTCTTCTCTTGACCTTATAAAGAATCTTTGTACACCGATTTCTGAGAATTGTTTAAGCTCCTCTGCCTTTTCGGCTTCTAAATAAGCTTCTCTTTGTTTTTCTTTGTGTTTTTCAAGAACTTTAACTTCTTGCTCACACTTAACAAGTTTTTGCTGTTCTTCTTCTAAGATAGCTTGGACTTTCTGTCTTTCCTGTTCCAGAACTTCCGCTTTGTCCCATAAATGGTGGAGATAATTATCATAGTATTCCATCATCCTAAAGTCGGCGGATTTTCTGTTGATTATGGTTTGTTGGATTTCTGCTTGGTTTTGCCTAATCCTTTCTTCTGCAAGAAATACTTCGTGTTGCGCCTTTTGAACAACTGTTTCTTGAGCTTCCTTCTTTCGGATTCTCATTTTTAGGATATTTTCTAAACGGTATCTAAAGGGCATAATACATTCTCACACATGTATTGTGACAGAGTTTTTGAAATTTGAATACATCTATTTGTATGATTAATTATAAATTTTCGATAGTCAAATTCAAAAAAGAGTTTTATAGACAGAACCGAAAATTTATTATAAAATAATATTTACGATATTCAACAATTTGTCAACTGATGCGACAAAGCAGAGGAGCGTTTATGTTTCAAGAATTAAGAGATGAGTTTTGTAAAAAATTAGAAAAAGTTTCAATAGATTTAGAGAAAAAGTGCTGGGATTTTTATATCAATTCTACTCCGGAAAATATGAAAAAATATGAAACTGCGCAAGATGAATATTCAAAAATTTTTCAAGATAGAAAAATGTATGAGAAATTTCAAAACGTAGACAAAAATTCTCTTTCTAAACATGAAGCGAAACAGCTTAAAGATTTGTTGAAAGAATTTGACGAAGAATTAAATACAGGTGAAGAATTAAAAAAACTTCGCCAAAAAGAAAACGAAATTGCGAAGAAATTTAATTCTTATGTTTTAAAAATTGATAATAAAGAAATTACTAAAACTGAAGTTACAAAAATACTTCAAAATGAAGAAAATCCGGAAATCAGAAGAAAAGCACACGAAGCGAAGATTGCCTGCGGAGATTTGATTGCTGACGATTTGGTTGAGTTTGTAAAAATGCGCAACAAGTACGCAAAAACAAAAGGCTACAAAAATTATTTTGAATACAAACTCAAAGAAGATTACGAAGTTGAAAACGAGTTTTTGGAAAAATTAATCAATGAAGTTTATTCGAAAACCCAAAATACGATTAAAGAAATTCAAACAAAAAAGCAAAATGATTTGAAAAATTTTTTTAATGTTGATGAATTAAAGTCATACCATTACGGACTATTGTTAAGCGACAATCCGGAAAAAGATGTTAATAAAGTTTTAGAGCAAAACGACATCACACTTATTTCTAAAAACATGTATAAAAACATGGGCTATGATGTCGATAAAATGCTAGCTGACGGCAGATTAACGCTTGATTTATTTCCAAGAAAAGGCAAAAACACACACGGTTTTTGTTTTGGAGTTCAAGCTGGTAAAGATTCTAGAATTCTGGCAAATCTTACGAATAATGTAATAAGCTTAGACACTTTAAATCACGAAATGGGACATTGCGTGTACGATTTGGGAATTGATATAAGTTTACCATTTTTAGACCGCACAGCAGCTTCTCCTGCTGTAACAGAAGCCATTGCAATGATGATGGGCGATATAATTAAACGCGAAGATGTCCTTGCTGATATTCTTGACAAAGATTTGTTGAACAGATTTAAAAACTCTATAAAAGAAGATGAGGTTTCTTTTGTTTCAAAAAGCTTATTAATTATTGATTTTGAACGCAAATTTTATTCTAATCCGGAACAAAATCCGGCAGAATTGTGGAATAATTTACGCGGAAAATATTTGAACAGGTTTGAAATCGCGGACAATGAGTGGGCAACAATTCCGCATTATCTTTCACATCCGGCGTATTATCAGAATTATTTTAGAGCAAATTTGATGAAAGCTCAAATTTATAATTACTTAAAATCACAGTTTGGTGCAATTACAGAAAATTCTAACTCAGCGAAATTTATGGACGAAAAAATCTTTGCTCTCGGTGCTTCAATTGATGAATACGAATTGATTGAAAAATTAACGGGTAAAGAATTTTCAGCAGAGGATTTTGTAGAAAGTTTGTAAATTTAAATTATTGGTAGAAAGTTAATGGTGCAAAAAATTGCACCCTACCCACTTTCAATGGAAAATTGAAAGTGGAAAATGGAAAATAGTATTAAATAATTTTCAATTGTCCATTTTCAGTTTTCAATTTAGAAAAGTAGAGTGCAATTTTTTGCACCATCAACCTACAAAATTAAATAATTAACAAATATTAAGCAATTTGGCAATTTTTCATGCAAAATAACCTTTATATAAATATGGAAGGTTAGAAGTTTAGTGAAAATACAAAGTGTTAAAAAAGCTATAAATGTGTTGTCCACTCCACAGCTTGGAGTTGCGAATTTTGCGCGAAAACCGGAAGTAATTTCAATATTTGATACCGGCAAACTCCGTTATATTAATAATGTAATCGAATATCCAACGCGCAAGTTAATTTCGCCTGATGAAGTCAAAGAACTGTTTGTCAATGGTAGGATTGATGGCGGTGAGTTGAGAAGTCAAATGTATTGGCTTAAAATGGTAATGTTTTATAAATCTTTGTTTAATATTCATAATTATAAACAATGGAAACATTCAGTTAATTTATCAAGCAAAATAACTCAAAATGATTGCTCTGAGATTGCAGATTTTATGAATATGCATGGTGGAAAATTTGCAAATCTTTGGCGTGGTTATTCACAAGTCGATATGATACCAAATATAGAGAAACTAGCACTATTTACAAGAAGTCTTAAACGTATAGATAAGTTAGAATTGTATAAAAATCTGGATGAAAAAGCTTGGAGGAATTGCATTGACGGAATTATAAACAAACCAACTGAGATTATTCGTCCACTCTTGGAATACAAATATGATTCAAGAGAAATTAATGGTGCTATAAGTAATGGCACAACATCTCAAAGAGTTAAAAATATGATAAATACCATAACAAGATTTTTGGACAAACAAATTATAAAACATGATATGACTGTTTATCGTGGCGAAGGAAGATTTGATGTTTTCAATTCTGTTATGTTAGATGAAAGTAAAAAATACACATTAAAAGATGCTTTAGAAAAAATTACTGGTGAAATAGAAAGTGGACGAGTCAACCAAAATGAAATTGATGAATTTATAAAAACTTTTATGTTAAAACGTAACATTACTCAGGAACGTTTTATGTCTACAGCAATTGATACAGAAGCAATAGAAGATTATGCTAAGAAAGTCTATTGGAAAATAAATGTTCCAAAAGGTAGTAAAGCTTCGCTGATAGAAAGCTATAATGTAGAAAGAAAATCCGAAGCTGAAATGCTGGTACAAAGATTATCACAATTATTAATCAAAAATGCTAAATATGACCACGTAAATAAACGATGGTACATAGAAGCAGATTTGGTGCAAAATAACATTGAAAAGAAGGCCTTTTAATGATATAATGCAAAGGAGGTTAACAAAATGAAAATAGATTCAATACAACCTACAATATCTATGCAAGGAAATCTTACAAAGAACATTAAGCAAAAGTGTCGAATGTTTGGACTTGCGTTTTCAGCTTTAGGTTATGCAGCCAAAGATATATTTGTTCCTCGTAAAAAAGTCTATATTGAAATAGACGGAAAAAAGATTGATGAACGAGATTTACCAAATAGTGTGTCTGGTCCTAGTGATTGGGCGGGTATGAAATGGGGCAAAATTGTCTTTTCACCTGAAGATGAAGAGAAACTAAAAAATATGCCTTACAAGGATTATATAAAATATTATGATAAATTGATTAAGGAAGGCAAATACAAAACAGTAGAAAATTGTTAAATTAAGGGCAATTGATGAAAATAAACTCAATACAACCTACAATATCTATGCAAGGAAATCTTACAAAGAACATTAAGCAAAAGTGTCGAATGTTTGGACTTGCGTTTTCAGCTTTAGGTTATGCAGCCAAAGATATATTTGTTCCTCGTAAAAAAGTCTATATTGAAATAGACGGAAAAAAGATTGATGAACGAGATTTGCCAAATAGCGTGTCAGGTCCTAGTGATTGGGCGGGCATGAAATGGGGGAAAATAGTATTTTCACCAGAAGATGAAAAGAAACTAAGAAGTTTAAAGTCTTACGAAGAAAGACAGGCTTTCAGAAATAAACTTATTGACGAAGGCAAGTATGCACAAGTTCCATACGAGAATGATTAATTATTATGAAAATAAATTCAATACAACCTACAATACCTATGAAAGGAAACTTTAAGAAAAATATTTTTCGCAAGTTTGCTTTAGCTGGAATGTTTTTGTCAGAAGTGGGTTATTTGGCTAAAGATATATTTGTTCCTCGTAAAAAAGTGTATATTGAAATAGACGGTAAAAAGATTGATGAACGAGATTTGCCAAATAG
>CAKVJE010000085.1 GCA_934754735.1 uncultured Candidatus Melainabacteria bacterium | reverse complement strand
TTAATATAAGTCATTTTTGGTAAATTATCCTTATCAAGAACGTACAAATAGCGTCCTTCTTGGTTTTCCATAGTTGCCTCTTGAGGAACGACAGCTACCTTATCTTTGTTTTTAGTATAAAGAATTACGCGCCCAAAATCCCCTTGCAATAAAGAATCATCAGGATTTGGGAATGTTGCTCTCATTGTAATTGTACCGGTTGAATCATCAATTTTGTTATCATGAAAATCTTGAACACCTTTAAATTTGTACTTTTCACCGGAACTGAAAATAAATTCAACATCTCGATTTACGTTTGCTGTTTTATCAATTCTAACAAGCTCTGCATAATCTTTTGATTCCAAAGGGAAAGTTATATACATCGGATCAGAACTGTTAATGGTTGTTAAAGCCCCGCTATTCATTGAAACATAGTTACCAACAGTTACGGAAATAATACCGACACGTCCGTTCACAGGAGATTTAACTTTTGTGTAACCTAAATTTCTTTGAGAGTCACGATATGCACTCTGAGCATTCGCAACCTGTGCTCTATAAGCATCTCTCTGAGATAAAATGCTATCATAATCAGAACGAGCAATATAATCATTCTGTACAAGTTCTTTATAACGTTTTAACTGCTTGTCATAATAAGCATATTGTGATTGCGCGTTATCTAAATTTGCTTTAGCTTGATTTGCAGCATATTGATATTGTTGAGGTTCAATCTCAAATAACAATTGACCTGCTTTTACATGGTCGCCTTCTTTAAAGTAACTCTTAGTTAAATATCCGCTAATACGCGCTAAAACGTCTACACGATATTTTGCAACAACTCTTGCAGTAGCCGTAAACTGGCGTTGTACTTCTTCTGAGCCGACTGTAGCAACAGTAACTGCAGGAGTACCCATCATAGCACGTTGTTTTGCAGTTTTCATTTTATCCATATTGGATAAAAACATTCTGCCTAAAATAAGCACAAGTACAACTAGTACAATTATTATGATATTTTTTCTCATTCTCTCTCCATAAATACTGGTTTTACATATCCTTATATTATTTTACTACAAAAAATAACAAAAATGATGTGTTTAATTTTAAACACAATTTTAACAAAAAAATCTTGTTAAATCAAGAAGTCAGTTGGAGATAGTTTCACAAATGGAAAATGGAAAGTGGAAAAAATGAAACTGTTAAGTTTTGTAAAGAAATAATTAACATGTGAAATTTAATAATCTTTAAATACTTTTTATATATAACAGATGTAAGCAAACCAGAGAGGTAAGAAAAATGGCTATTCATTGTCATAGTGCAAGATATCATTACGATTCATTCCACAACAGAGGTGGCGATATCATCAATATTGGTAGTAATAATACCTATAATTTTGGTAGTTGCGGATTTGGTTCATCAATTTGGGGCAATGGCGGCAACTTCTGGGGAGGCTTCGGAACAAGCTTAGGCTGGGGACTTGGTCAAGGTCTAATGAACTGGCTAGGTAATGGTCTTAGCGGTGGTGGCTGGAATCCTGCCGGAATTTTTGGCGGCTATAACATGGGCTATGGTATGAACCCTTGGCAACAAATGTCAACTTATTCTTGGGGTGGCTCTACCGGCGGTGACAGAAGTACAAGTGGTACTGATAGTTCTGGAAAAACAAAAGAAGTAGTTAAAGATGACCCAGATTGTCAAAAAATTGCAGATATAACAGGTAAAATCAAAGATTTAAAGGCTAATGCAACAAAAGATGAAATCAATGGTATTATCAACGATATTGACAAAGCAATAGAAAATTTAGATGAAAATAATAAAACTGCGCAAAAGAAAACATTAGAAAACTTAAAAACACAGTTACAAAGTAAATTAACAACTACAACAACACCAAGTTCTGCAACTCCTGCAGCTTCAACGGCTACTACAGCTACAACTCCATCAACAACTGGAGCAGGAACTGGAACTACAGACGGTACAGGTAGTACTTCAGCACAAACAACAGCCTCTGAGCCTTGGAGTGGTGAAACTAACTGGGGTGATAATAGTCTTAATGGAAAAAGTGTTACTTTGCCAACGGACTATAGTAAAATTTCAGACAATGATAATATTAAAGAAGTTAAAATGACTCGTGAAATTGCCGGTACAATGCATGATATCAATGGTAGCAGTTGTCAACTTTCAACAGATAAAGTTAAAAAAGACGGTAAAGACTCAAATATTCCAATGTATATAGCAATAACAAGCTCTGAAAGCGGTAAAACCTTCAAGTATAAATATGTTGGAACGACAGCAGAGGGTAATCCGGTATATGCTACACCTGCAAGCGATAAAAACAATAACGTATATGTATTAGCTAAAAAAGGTAATAGCTTTGAATTAATCCAACTTAAAGGATTCTCAGGACATACACGTCCTGATGAACAAAACGGTTAATACATTCTTCTACATTCGGCATTCTCTCCCTCATGAAGAAGTGCTAATGCTAATAATTTTTATTCTACCCTCCCTTTATAGGGGGAGGGTAGTTTTTCAATGTGAAGGCTTTGCATGAACATTAGAAAAACGGGTGGGGGCTTATTGAGTTGATTGTTAATAATACCCTCTCCCTAACCCTCCCCCGAGGGAGGGGACATGCTGGCGACGTCTATTTTAACGCATATCACTCCCCTCTCCTTTCTTCATTTCTACATGGAGAGGGAAACGAGGTCAGGCAGTGCCTGACAAAATTCTCAAATATGAAAAATGAATTACAATACATTATCTGCTTTAAACTCTTTTATTTATAACCAAACGTTTAAAGTTAGAATAGTTTTTGTCAGGCACTGCCTGACCTACAGGCTTGTTTGGATGTCTTTAGAGCATCCCCTCCCTTGGGGGAGGGCAAGGGAGAGGGTATTATTAAATCTTAACTTCATCAACCCCCACCCGCATTCATAACGCTCGACAAGGTCTCGCGAATGACTGTGACATCCCCTTATAAAGGGAGGCAACCCCGCTCCACGGGCATTGCTGTCCGAGACAAAGCATTTGCAAGACTCAACAGAGTTTTGCCAACAGCTACGACCTGTCTTGGATTTTCGATAGGGTGAAGCGAACGTAAAACAACTATTTTATAAACACGTACTTGCTACCAAATCTGCTTTCTGAACGAATATCAGAAGGAATTTTTTTTAAGAAGTTTCCCAAATCAAAAGATATTGGATTAGAAATAAAAAATTTATCTCTAATTTGCAAGATTTCTTTTGACGACAATAACTTTGTAACTGCTTCTTCGCTCGCTAATTTCATTGGGACTCCTACTGTGTGCAGTTTAACATTAAAAAATATGTATTTCAAGTGTAATTGTCTGTAATATCAATATTTAGGTAAGCAAGTCTTGCTGCCCCTACATTTTTAATGTTAATAATACCCTCTTCCTAGCCCTCCCCCAAGGGAGGGAACAAAAAGAAGCCCCCTAAGGAAGGGAGTTCGCTAAAATGTTCAAACGAGCGAGTCTCGCTCCCCTCTCCGTTTTTTAATTTTACTTGGAGAGGGTGCGAAGGCGGGAGAGGATATTATTATTTTGACATTACCTCACTCTAGCCTTTTTTCGTGTAAAGGTGTTAACGTTAATTATTGCTTGTTTTATTGTTAATATACAGAAAAACGTGACTTTATGCCACGTTTTTCTGTATATTAATAAAAAGTTTAACTAATTATATAAATTACTCTTGAATAACTTTTATCCAACCTTCAGGTGCTTCAATTTCTCCCATCTGAATTCCTGTCAAAGTTTCATATAGTTTTTGGGTAATTTCACCACTTTTTTCCATGCCGGACGGCAATAATATTTCTTTTCCATGATCAACAATTTTTCCAACCGGAGATATGATTGCTGCAGTACCACATAAAGCACATTCTTTAAAATCTTTAACTTCTGTAAATGGAATTACTCGTTCTTCTGCCTTTAAGCCTAAATAATGTTCTGCAACATACATCAAAGAACGTCTTGTTATTGATGGTAAAATAGTACTTGATTTTGGAGTTACAACAGTATTATCCTTAGTAACGAAAATAATATTTGCACCGCCTGTTTCTTCAACATTAGTTCTTGTTGCTGAATCCAAATACATATTTTCGTTATAACCTTGATTATGCGCATCCACAATAGCATGAAGACTCATTGCATAGTTTAAACCTGCTTTAACATGACCTGTGCCGTGTGGAGCTGCCCTATCGAAATCAGGAACTCTTAGCGTAATAGGCTTTGCTCCGCCTTTAAAATAAGGGCCTACCGGTGAAACAAATATTCTGAATTGGTATTCAGAAGCAGGCTTAACTCCCATTACAGGATTTATACCAAACATATATGGTCTGATATAAAGTGCTGCACCTGAACCAAACGGAGGAACATAATCAATATTCTTTTTAACAACTTCAACAACAGCTTCTACAAACTTGTCTTCCGGAAAAACCGGCATTTCAAGTCTTTTGCAAGTATCAGCCATTCTCTTTGCATTCAAATCAGGTCTAAAGCACACAACTTTACCATCTGCAGTTCTATATGCTTTCATACCTTCAAAGCAAGTCTGTGCATATTGTAAAACACAAGCGCATTCATTCATAACGATATTTTCATCAGTTATAATTGCACCTTCATCCCATTTACCGTCTTTATAATTTGCAACAAAACGATAATCTGTTTTTATATATCCAAAGCCCAAATTAGCCCAATCAATATCTTTTGTCATGTAATCCTCCTTATGATTTATTAGTTTCTGGTGGGAACGTATTTGCATAAAACAGCTCCCATCCTACGGTCTTTACCCCACACCCGCACTCGTAAAGTTCGCAAAGCTCACTAACGATTGCTCCCTCTCCCTCAAGGGGTGTTATCCTCTCGCGCAAATTGTTTGAGCAACATAAACGCCCGATGCTGAAGCTTGAATTAAGCCTCTTGTTACTCCTGCACCGTCTCCTATTGTAAATAAGTTCTTAACGCCTTCTGTTTCCAGTTCATCTGTTAATTTTACTCTTGCTGAATAGAATTTTACCTCTATACCATAAAGTAGAGTATATCTTGAAGCCGTTCCCGGAGCAATTTTATCAAGTGCAAATAACATTTCAATAATACTTTTCATTTGTCTATAAGGTATTACTAAGCTCAAATCACCAGGGGTTGCACAACTCAAAGTCGGTGTGATTATACTTGATTTTATTCTATCCGGAGTTGAGCGTCTTCCTTCTAACAAATCGCCGAATCTTTGAACAAGAATTCCACCGGCAAGCATATTTGCAAGACTTGCAATATGTTGACCATAAGCAATCGGTTGTTTAAACGGTTCTGTAAACTTCTTGCTAACTAAAAGTGCAAAGTTTGTATTATTAGTTTTAATATTCGCATAACTATGACCATTTACAGTTGCAATACCGTTATAATTTTCCTGTACAACTTCTCCATTCGGATTCATACAGAATGTACGAACTTCATCACCAAAAGTTGGAGAATAATATACCAATTTTGATTCATATAATTTATCTGTTAATGGTGCAAAAACAGGAGCCGGAAGCTCTACACGAACCCCAACATCAACTGCATTATTCACCATACCAATTTTATTCTTAGCAAATTCATGTGTAAGCCAATCAGCACCTTCTCTACCAGGAGCTATAATTGTATACTCAGCTTTAATTATTTGGCCATTATCAAGTACGATTCCTTTTACTTGTTCACACTCAACAATTAAAGATTGTGCTGTTACATTATTTAAAATTGTGATTTTATCATCCAAATAATCTTGCATGTGTTTTAGAACATCCAAGCTTCTTTCGGTTCCCAAGTGTCTTACAGGAGAATGAACAAGTTTCAATTCAGCAAGCGCTGCTTGACGTTCAATTTCTCTGAATACTTCCATATTTGTACCGAAAACTTCGTCTGTAGCACCATGTTCAAGGTACATATTATCTGCATAATTTATAAGTTCTTCAACTTTTTCACGACTCATATAGTCAACTAAATGACCGCCAACATCTGGAGTCAATGTCAATTTACCGTCAGAAAAAGCTCCGGCTCCGCCCCAACCACAGAGCAAGCCACATCTTTTACAGTTAACACATTTTGGAGAACCTTCTCTAATCGGACATTTTCTTTTTTCTATTTTTTGTCCTTTTTCGATTAAAACTACTTTCCACTCAGGACGTAATTTAACGATTTCTAAAGCAGAAAAAATACCTGCCGGTCCTGCCCCAATAATTGCAACATTGTACATTACTCTTAACTCCTAAAATTACCCTATTACTTATTTATACTAATTTAAACAAGAGGTAATTACAAGAGGAGAAATACAAAGGAGAGTAAAGTGTTTTATAAATTTTTATTTTTTTATAATTAAATTTACACCTGCTAAAAAATAATTTTTAAATTCAGCAAAACTTCTTAAAGACAAAAGTGTTTTTAAGATGAATTTTGGACGTAAGTAAAAACGTTTTATAGCTTGTTTATGGAGTTCAAAAATTCTTTCCTTGCTCAAATGTTCTGAACGCACTACCGGCTCAAAGTAAGCACTTCTAAAATCTAAATTACCTTCTACAAGTTTGTTTAGCATTGCGTAAGCAAAATATTTTGTTCCCGGAAGCGGAGTCGCAGTATAAAAACTGATAAAATTGCTATCGAGTTCAATCGCAAATTTAATTGTTTCTTCAACCGTTTCTTCGGTTTCCCAAGGAAGTCCGATTACAAAATAATTATAAATTTTAATCTTATTTTTTTTAAGAATTTTCACCGTATTTCGAATATCATCAAGCGTAATTTTCTTTCCAATATTGTCAAGCATCTTTTGTGAACCGCTTTCAACGCCTATACTTACAAGGCGACAGCCTGATTTGTACATCATTTTTGCCATCTCATCATCCATCGTATCGGCTCTCGTATTTGATGACCACGTGATTTTCAATCCGCTTTCAATAATTTTTTGACAGAGTTCAAGTGTCCATTCTCTATTAAAATTAAAAATATCTGACCAAAAAAGAAAATTTTTGATATTGTATTTTTCAACACACTCTTTTAGTTCAGCTACAATGTTTTCAGGAGAACGCGTTCTCACTTTAGCGCCGGAAACAGGAGTTGCTAAGCAGAAAAAACAATGAAACGGACATCCGCGAGCAACTTTAACTACAGCTTGTACTTTTCCATTATCAGGACGTTTATAAATTGAATTATCAACCAAATGTCTTGCAGGAAATGGTAAAATATCCAAATCCTCTATAAATGGGCGCTTATCATTTTTAACCGGTTGAAAATTCTCTCTATAACAAATTCCAAGAATATCACAATTCGGAACACCATCCAAAATATCTTTCAGAGTTAATTCGGCTTCACCCATAATTACATAATCAATAAAAGGATTTTCATAAATTGTATTGGTGTTATAAGTTAAAAATGGTGCGCCTTTAACAATTGTACAAATACTTGGAACGATTTCTTTAGCTAGTTTAACAGCCATCATATCAGATTGAAAAGTAGGTGTTGCAATGTTTGCAACTAAATAATTCGGTTGAAATTCTTTTAAATCCGCTTCAAAATCTCCACCTTGACTGTAGTCTCGAATAATAGCTTCAAATCCGCAAGATTCTGCAATAGAAGCCAAATACATTAAATCTGTCGGAGGCAGAGGAGGTATAACCAACAATTCTTTTGTCGGCTGTTGGCATCTATCCTCTCTGTTTATTACAGGAGAAGGCGGGTATATCAACAAAACCCGCCCCTTCTTATTTTGATTTTCTAAAACCATTTATGA
>CAKVJE010000084.1 GCA_934754735.1 uncultured Candidatus Melainabacteria bacterium | reverse complement strand
TTGAAATTCTTGTTCGTGCATTACGTACAGTCTAAACGTAAATAATTGTTAATTATACGTGCTAGAATTACATAATTAGTGTATAATATTTTTACTTTTTAAATGGAATATAAAATATGAAACAAGAGTTAATGAATCATTTAAACCAAGTAGAACAATTGGTGCAAAGAAACTATATAGTACTAGATATAATGAAAAATCTTTATGAAAACAGTGAAGATGATTTTGAAAGTTCTCAAAAAATACTTATAATATTGAAAGATATGATTGAACAACAAAAGTCTGTTTTGAATGGTTTGAACACATTTATTACATCACTAAAAGAACAAAAATAATATTTACTAAATAGCCGTAGGTTGGGAAAAGTGTAAGCGGTTCCTACCTTTTATATTTCCACAAATATAATATTAATTGGTGCAAAAAATTGCACCCTACCTTTTTCAATGGGAAATTGAAAGTGGTAGGGTGTGTTCAACATTTTCATTAGATACAACAAAATACTCCATTGTTGCATTGGACAACAATGGAGTATAAATAATGTCTATATATTTTGTTTTTGGTGCAAATTTTTGCACGCAATTTCTAATTATTCAAAGAACAATTAAGGTTGATATGGTTTAAAGAAATCTGTTAAATCCTTCCAACATTCTCCTGCTTCTTTTGAAATTCTATTAAGCTTATTTTGTGCTTTAACCAACGCCTTGTTTCCATCAGGGTTTATGTTATATGTTCCTTTAATATCAATATAATCCGGTTTTAATGAATCAAAATGACGCTCGGTTACGTCATATGGGTTTTTTATTTGTACTTTGAATTTATCCGGATAACCTGCACTTTCAAATTCAACATGATTTAAGCCATCATCATAAACCTGTTTATTAACTCTTGCATTTTTAATATTGCCATCGCCTTGATCTATAGTTTTCATTTTTGAAGAATATCTATATCGCATTCCTTCAAACATTTCAATTTCAGGTTCATTATCGCCAAGCTGTTTGTATGAAATTTTCGTACCTTTTATTGGATCATAAATTAATTCTTCGTGATAATTACCTTTGTCAATTGTTGTAATCATTGGATTTGATTTTCCATTAGCTAGAGTTTTAGGATCATAATAACGTCGAACAATTGAACCATCTGCTTTTGTAGATTCTACACATTTAAATTCTTCAATATTTTTATTAAAAACTTTTCCTACATTTACTCTTGGTTGTTTTGCTTTTAATGCCTCTATAGCTTGTTGCTCAGCTATTTGTTGCGCTTTTGTTTCTGCAATACGAGCAGCTTCTTTTTCTGCCGCAGCAGCCTTTAATTTTTCAATTGTTTTTGTGTAAGCCGTTTCTTCGTTTGCAAATTGATGATAATTGCTATATCCATTATGACATGTCCCACCAATTCTATAAGCGCCTACTTTATGTTTATATTCTGCATGAGCAGCATTTTTAGGATTAAACAACAATTCTGTGGAATGTGGCAATGGTACTTCTTCCCAAGCTTTATCAATTTCTGCCTTTTGAGGTTCTGACCAGTGTCTATAATTTTGTGTTCCTTCCATGTGCTGCAGTACACCATTTGTATCAAAATCTTTAGTTAAATTTACATCATGCCCTGTCATTGCCATTGTTTCATGATATTTTTTGTTAATTTCTACTTTATCTCCACCTAAAATACTTCCACCTTTTGTACGTTTTACTTCGGTTTCTCTAAGAGCAGCAAGACCTTCATCTCCGCCTTTTCCTATATATTTACCTTCATCAGCATAAACTCTTGTCGTAGTCTTTCTAACGCCGTTTTCTGCAACTTTAGTCTCGGTTTTATATAATTGTCCTTTAAATACACGTTCCATTTGAACCGTACCATCTAAAGCTGTTCTTACTTTTGTTCTGGCACTTTTAAGTGCTTGTTCTACTTTTGGCGCAGCAACTTTTGAAGAACTTTTAAACATACTAATTCCAAACATAATTGACTCCTTGTTATTAATACAACCTTGTAATGTATATAAGTAATTAATATGAAAAAAATTGCGTTAATTTTTGTAACAATATTTAGAAGCTTGTGCAATTCTATAAAAGAGAAATACTTTATATATATGTAAGTTACAAATGAATACTAAAAAAGAAACACATAACACAAACCTTTCATACAACCTACACACTAACCTTCTACACATGAGGAATTATTAAACAAGATTCCAATCCTTTCTTTAATTTAAGAAAGGATTTTTTTTGTGCTACGCACGTAGGAGATTGGGCGGATGACATAGGCAAGGCTAAAAGATTAGTTTTTAATTCTAAGTCATCCTTTAAGTAAGCTTTCAAATTTGGTAAGTGCGACGCCCGAGCTACGCGAGGGCTAGACACGTCCCTGTGAAGAATTTAATGGAGCGCTATTTCACGTGAGTGAAATAAAAGCGGAATGGTAAAGTCTGTAGGTCAGGCAGTGCCTGACAAAATTCTCAAATATGAAAAATGAATTACAATATATTATTTGCTTTAAACCCTTTAATTTATAACCAAAAGTTTAAAGTTAGAATAGTTTTTGTCAGGCAATGCCTGACCTACAAACTTTCTTTTGTCGTTTAATTTTCTTTGTCGAATTAACCTTTCTGTTGATTCTGCAAAATATGTTCCGTCAACAGATATTCCACGGCAGATTTCACGATGTATTGTGCTATTGCACGTTTTGATTTCCCTTGTTGTAATAATACTTTGATTGTTACACGTTCTTCTAAATTTAATTGTTTATATTTCTTCATAACCACCTTGACTTCTTATTTATATTTTAACTTCAAGGTGTTCCACTTCTAATCTGATTTTATCCAAATAAACATTGTTAACAAATGTAAACCCTGAAATCATTAGTATTATTGGATTTTCCTAATTTGATTGTATTTAACGCTTTTAAAATAGCAATTTTTATCTTGTTTGAGACTTTATCATGGTAAGTAAGATTGAAAAAAGGGATTATTATGACTGAAATTTCAACAGCAAATTTGCAAGCACAAACAAATATTCCACAAACTATTAATAATCAAGTGCCTCAAAGGCAAGTTGCGCAATATCCGAGACGACAAATTTCGGGTTATGACGTTTATTGGAAAAGAGAAAAACGTAAAAATACAGGTTTGATTGAACGTTTGTATAATAAAATTAAAAATGCAACTGGTTTAGGCATCGGTTCTAAAAAAGTAGAAGCTGATTTAGCAAAAGTAAAGCGTGGAGAAATTTCACAAAATGATTTTGCAAATACTGTTAAGAGATATAATGCTTCTCAAGAGACTTCTGCGCAAATATTTGCAGATTTGTTCTCAGTTGGCGCAGCAGGTCTGACTTATTTTGGATTGAGAAACGAAGCAAAATTGCACCATGCCGGCAAAAAATTGAATGAGAAATTTGGCAGCAGCAATAAACTTATTGATGCGGTAGAAACTGCAGGCGGTGGTTTAAATTTAAAAACATTTAAAAAAATTGTCGGTAAATCACTTGCATATATGGCAAAATCCAAAACTAAATTAGCAGTTTTTACGGCTGGTATGGCAGCTTTTGTTGGTGGTGGCGTAAAAATGCATTTATTGCAATTAAATCGCATTGGTTCAGAAGAATTTAAAACGGACAAAAAAGATTTCAATGGAGCAAGAACTCCACACGATAAAATGATGTATAAAGCTTATAAGAAAGAACATCGTAATAACAAACTAGCATCAAATTTCAGAAACTTTGTTTCCGGCGCAATAAATGGCGCAATGATGCCATTATCAGTAATTGGTGGTGCAATTGTTGGTATTCCTTCATACTTCTTAGGTAACAGTTTAAACAGACATTTTGTCGGCTCAAGACATAATGACAAGTCGTTGGAAGGTTATGCTAACAGTTTTGTTGATGATGGAGTTACGCAAGTTGCATTAGGCGCAGCAACTCTTATTCCTATGGCTAAAAAGGGTAGATTTTCTGCCATATTTGATAAAAATTTAGAAAGCGCTTTCAATAAGATTAATAGTCACAAAGAATTGCTTGAGAATCCTTATGGTGGAAAAACCACTTACCAACAATTAAACGACTTAATGTTTGAAAGTCCGAAAGTTAAAGAAATTTTAGAAGGTAGAACTTCTAAAATCGGAGAAGGTCTTTCTATTAATGAAAAAATTCAAGCTTTATCAGATGAAAATATTTTTGCTGTTAAATTAAAACAAATTCAATCAAATGATTCATTAGCAAAAGCTATGCAAGACAATTGTCCAGCAACAAGAACATTGGAAGAAGCTACAAAAGAAATTCAAGCAAAACTTGGTAAAGACTATAAAGTCAAAGTAAATATGGGTACTGGTACGATTGCAGAAACTTATTTAGTAGAAGCTCCAGACGGAAAAGAAGTTTGCGTGAAAATGCTTAAAAAAGGCATTGATGCAAGCAAAATTGATAGAGATAAACAAAAATTTATTGATATAATTAATGCTCAAGCCGGTAAAACAGATGCTGAAAAACAATATTTAATAAAAAATATTGAAGATTTGGCAAACGGTATCAAAAAAGAAATTGATTTTGAGAATGAAATGAATGCGGCTAAAAAGCTTGTTAATTTCACGCAGACAGCTCGTGTTGTAAAACCTATTGAAGTAAAAGACGGACTTTATGTAATGGAAAAAGCAGAAGGTATTAATTTGAAAAAATTAATGGAATTAAACAACATTGACTCAAATATCAGGTACATAGAAAAAATAATAAGCAAGACTACAAATGAAAAAGACAAAGCAATATATCGCCAACGATTAGAATTCTTAAAATCAGAAAAAGAAAAATTAAGCACAAAATATAAAGATATTATGCTAACAGAAAAAGATACTGATTATATGATTGATGAATATATGAAAGTTCTTATCGAGCAATTATACAAAACTGATGCAAAAGGAAGAACTCTTCACGCTGATATCCATCCGGGTAATATCTTTATTGACGTAAAAGCATTAAAAGAACGAAAAGGCAAAGTGTTTACGCTTATTGATACAGGTAATACAATTGATTTAACAGCAGAACAAGCTGCGCGTTCAATGAGATTAACACAGTTCATAGAACATGGCGACACTAAAGATTTAGCAAAATATTTTATAGAAGATGCTAATTTGACAGAAAGTAAACTGACAAAAGAAGAAGCAGAAAAGAAATTGCAAGAAGCTTTGGATAAAGTATTCTTTGATTCAAATATAAGATTAAACACAATGAATAACACAGAAATCATCAAATTAACTTCTAATATAATGAAAGATTTGAAAATCATGCCGGGAGATAGTCAATTAAACTTAGAAAAGGCAAGAACATCAGCTGAAAAATCTTTTGAGTCATTATTGAATATCTGGTTTAATGAAGCAATTGGTAGTGCAATGAACCATGAAAATAATAAGGTATCAGGATTTGCACTAATGGGTAAAATGGGTAAGGCAATTAAAAAAATAAGTGAATATCAAGAGCTTCAACAAGCTCAAGAAAGAAAGAACTTGATGCAAATGATTAAATCACCTAAAGAATTCTTTAGAAGTCAAACAAACCCTAATTATAAACCTGCAAACAGCGAAGAATATTTGATTTATCATTTAAAACAAGATATTAAACAAGATAAGATGTTAGATTAAAAATAACAAAAAGAACCGACTGATATAAAACTCGTCAGTCGGTTCTTTTTATTAAATTTTATTTAAACTGCTTGTTGTTTAGCTGCATCAAAACATTCTTTGCACAAAACATCTCTACCTTGAGTTGGGTTGAATGGTACCTGAGTTTGTTTTCCGCATTTTGCACAAACTGCATCAAACATTTTCTTTTTACCACGATGTTGTTGTTTTTTAGCCTTTCTGCAGTTTGGGCATCTTTTTGGCTTATTTGTTAAACCTTTTTCTGCATAAAACTCTTGTTCGCCAGCTGTAAATACAAATTCACAACCGCAATCTTCACAAATAAGCTTTTCGTCTTGGTACATGATTGTTCTCCTAAATAATTAATAACCTAGGCATTATATTTTGCTTATGCCATGCATACATTTTATACTTTTTTTCAATAGACGTCAAGCCTTTGAGGGGAAAATTAATCAAAAGTTACGCAAAAAAAAGGTTGAATTTTTTAATTCAACCTTTTTTATTAAACTTTCCCTGTTGAACCAAATCCGCCAGTCCCGCGTTCTGTTTCTGTAAGTTTAGTAACAACTTCAATTTTTGCTTGTTCATAACGAGCAATTACCATTTGCGCCACTCTTTCGTCCGGCTTGATTGTGTAAGGTTCGTTTGACAAATTTACCAATGGAATACAAACTTCACCGCGATAATCTTCATCGATTGTGCCAACACAATTAATAAGACTTATACCGTGTTTAATGGATAAACCTGAACGAGGTCTGATTTGAGCTTCGTAACCGTGTTCCAGTTCAATCTTTAAACCTGTCGGAATTAATTTTCTTTCTAATGGTTGAAGAGTAATTTCTTCATCGATAGCTGCACATAAGTCCATACCTGCAGCGCCTTCAGTTTTGTATTCAGGAACAAAACGGTTGTGTTCCATTCTAAAAATCTTTAAAATCATACTTTCTCCTTGAATCATTGCTGACTATAATGTTGGTGTAGAAATCCCAACCTACACCTAAAAACTTTAAATTGACAAAAATTGGTAATTCCCTTTACTGGGGAGAGGACTTGTGTGAGGGTTTTATTTCTGCGTATAAAACACTCTTCGCAACAAGCCGGTTGTGCATACTTGCCCAACAAAAACTTTCTTGCAATAACTCTAAGCCGTAATAATAGTTCTACCTTCGATAACTTGTTTAGGGAAAATTGTAAGAGTTTCAATTCCCTTAATTTTATTCAGCTTGTTGTTTTCAGAGGTAGGGTTAGCTTTTTGAGCTCTTTCTACAGCTTCTGAATTACCATTTGCCATTGACATAAAGCTATTTGAATATCTTATAAATAAATTTCGTCTAGGTCTGCAATTTTCACTTTGTGATATTGATGATACGTTCATTTGATTTTACCTCACAAAGATTATTTTCTTTCAGATATACTTTTGAGTCAATAAAAGTGTTACATTTGTAACAAAAGATTTTTTATGTTAGAATTTTTTGGTGGGTACGCACGCCAAGCTTGGATTATAATTTCTAAGTTTTATGTAGCTTTACCCACCCTACAATTGATAAAACTATGAGTGACAATTAAATATAACAAATATGTCGTAGTGGCGGAATCGGTATACGTGCACGTTTGAGGGGCGTGTGGAGCAATCCTTGCGGGTTCAAGTCCCGCCTACGACATTATGATTTAAATGTGAAAATGTATTATACAATAAATGTAAATAAAGTGCAAGTGTGAGATGGGTATATAATCGCTAAGGCTTAGATATAAAGCCTTTTATGGCGATTTTTATAGAATGAGATGCACTTGCACTATTAGGGCTTTATCTGCACTTATTTACGAATTATTTGCACCCAAATTTTATCTTTTTTAAAATTAATGACCAATTATTGCCAATATATTTGGCTTTTAGCCAAGTAAATTTAGTGCAAGTAAAAAATCATCTCATGGTTTGAGATGCTGAAAATTATCTCTGAGATTGAGATGACACTTGACTTTCATTGAAACAAGAGCAATTAATGTCATTGGTAAACGATTTTTAAATAGTGTTTAAACAAGGTTTAAAAGGGTTTTAAATGAACAAACTACATTTACTCAAACAAGCAGAAAATTTATATTGCATTGAAAATTTAACGCCAGATATGATTGCTGAAAAGTTGAATGTTTCACGCAGAACAATTTTTAATTGGAAAAAGAAATACAAGTGGGATAATCACATTGTTAAAATAAAAGATTT
>CAKVJE010000083.1 GCA_934754735.1 uncultured Candidatus Melainabacteria bacterium | reverse complement strand
CATTCACTCATTCACTCATTCACTCATTCACTCATTCACCCATTCACCCATTCACTTATTGACCTAAATAAAAAATGACTTCAGAGGAGAAGGTACTTTCATGGAAACAACACATTTATATCAAAGTTTAACTTTTTTAGCATACGCAACCGGTGCGATTGTAATACTTGTTGGCGTTATGCTTGTTAAAGTTTTATTCGATTTATCAAAACTTACTAAAAATATTGATGAAACAGCTACAGTTATTAAAACTGAACTTATTCCAACATTGCAAAATATCAACAAATCAGTTGAAATTGTAAGTGGAATTATTATTAAAGCAGACGAAAGCGTTAATAAAATTAAAGACGCAATTAAAAATTCACCATTAAATCTTTTGAGCAAACTTACAAGTATTACAGGAACTGTTTCAAAAGGCTTCTTTGGCGGTCTGTGTTCTGCTTTCAAGATTTTTAGTAAAAAGAAATAAACAACTTGGCAATATAAAAATTTATAAGACAGATTAAACTACAAAAGAAGGAGAAAATAATTATGTCAGTACAAAAATTTTTAGCAGGTTTCGCTGTAGGTGCAGCAATCGGTGCTGTTGCAGGTATTTTGTTAGCTCCAAAATCAGGCGCTGAAACAAGAGAAATGCTTGGTGATATGGCTTCTGATATGGCTAAGAAAACAGATGAAACCGTAAAAGACATCCAAAGAAAAGCTGATAACTTGATTACAGACGCTCAAGAAAAAAGCGAAGAAATCATGAATAAGCTTCAAGACCTTTTGAATAAACAAAAAGGTGAATTAGAAGGTTAATTGGATTAACTTAATCTTAGTGCAAAATTGCACACTACGTTTTGATAAAAATACGTTCAATGCTGAGCGTATTTTTATTTTTTTGCACCAGAAACTTTATGTGCTATAATCGACTTAATTGAATAAAAAAGAGGATTTAAGATATGGCAAAATTTTATACAACGACTGCAATTGACTACGTAAACGGTGCTCCACACATTGGACACGCTTATGAAAAAATTCTTACAGATGTTATTTACAGACATTATACTCAAAGATGTGAAGATACCTATTTCTTAACAGGAACTGATGAACACGGTATTAAAATTCAAAAAACATCAGCGGAAAAGGGTGTTTCACCAAAAGAATTTTGCGATATGAATGCACAAAAATTTCAAGAAGCTTGGAAAGCTCTTGATGTTGATTATTCTCAGTTTATAAGAACAACTGATGAACAACATGAAAAAGTTGTTCAAAAGATTTTCAAAAAACTTTTAGATAAAGGTGATATTTATAAACATTCTTATACTGGTCTTTATTGTTCAGGTTGTGAAGCATTTTTGAGCGAAAAAGATTTAACAGAAGATGGACTTTGTCCTGATCACCAAAAGAAACCTGAAGTTGTTGAAGAAGAAAACTATTTCTTTAAATTAACAAAATACAAAGATGCAATTATCAAGCACATTAAATCAAATCCTGATTTTATAATTCCTTCATTCCGCGCAAATGAAGTTTTGAATCAGTTAGAAAATATTGAAGACATTTCGGTATCTCGTGTAAATACAAATGTAAGCTGGGGTATTCCTGTTTTAGATGACCCTTCACAAGTTATTTATGTTTGGATTGACGCGCTTTCAAACTATATTACAGCAATTGGTTATGACCCTGATGGAAGCGACGAAAAATTTGAAAAGCTTTGGCCTGCTGATGTTCAAGTTATCGGAAAAGATATCTTGAAATTTCACAGCATTTACTGGTTAGCAATTCTTATGGCTTTAGATTTGCCACTTCCTAAACACATTTTGGCACATGGCTGGATTACTATAGACCAAACAAAAATGTCAAAATCTTTAGGTAACGTAATTTCTCCAACAAGCGTTTTAGAAGCTTTCAATCTTGATATTCCGGACCCATTCAGATATTATATGGCGTCTGCTGCACCTTGCGGAAAAGATGGTAATTATTCTGACTTGGATTTCAAGGAAAAAGTTAACGCTCACCTTGCAAATTCAATGGGTAACTTATTGAATAGAACTCTTTCAATGCTTGTTAAGTATTTTGAAGGTGATATTAAGCCTGAATTTTTGGGTAAAAACGAATTAGCGGAAAAAGCTTTAGAAACTGTTAAAGAAGTAAAACATCACTTCGATTATTTCGAAGTTCAGGAAGCTGCTCAAAAAATTATTGAATTAGTTGACGTTACAAATAAATATGTTACAGACAATGCACCTTGGACTTTGGCTAAAGAAGGTAATATGGAAAAATGCGGTGTTGTTTTAACTAACGTATTACAAGTTATGACTGTTATTGCGTCATTAATTTATCCATACTGTCCAAATATTGCAAAAGCTATGGCTGAACAATTGTCTTACGATTTAGGCGTTAAATTGGATGATATCACTTGCAACAGCCTAAAAGCAGGACATTTAATTGATAAAGAAAACATCAAACCTGTTTTCTTGAGAATGGATAGCGAATTAGCTGAAAAGAAAAAATAAGTTTAAAACTCATTTATTACATAAATTTTTAAAGCCGGTGATTCTTTTGTATCATCTCCGTAGTGAGAGAATACAATTTTACCTGCGTGAGAAAGTCTTATAAACGGTTTGATGTATTCAGGACATACAGAAGCCGGTTTGTAGTTGTATTTGTAAAATGATTGATTTGTATCATTTAACAATAAAATATTTTTCTTAGAAAAGATTTTTTTGTAAATTGTAATTTCGTTGTTTTTGAAGTCAGAAACTCTGATAATACTGTAATCCGGATAAAGTTCTTGAATTTCATCTACATTTAATTCTTTGGCTACAAATTTGTTGTTTTCATAAACGTATTTGTAAAATTTCAATTCTTGAGAATTTATACCTATAAATTCTCCATCATGTATAAATCCGATGTTAGTTTCAGGCCCGATTGCAAGTTTTTTGTCTTTGTAATAATATTCTACAAATCCGCCAGAACCTATGAATGATTTGTTTTTAAGTTGAATATCATTATTTGTTTGTTGATTAGTTGCCCAACTTGAATTTTCAGGATTATAAAAAATATGTTCTTTTTCTTTTATATATGTATAAGCAGATGCTGAGGATGCACAGATACAAAATGCAAAAATTGCTAATAATAATTTTTTCATAATAAACTCTCCTTTTTATAGATTTGATAGAGATATTTTAACACTAAAAATAAAAATTTCATGCTAGAATTAGAGTATAAATTATAGGAGAGTAAAAATGGACGATTACAAAATTATTATTACAGTTTCAGGCTCTGATAAAGTTGGTATTGTATCAAGTATTTCGACGGTTCTTTCTAAGTATAAAGTTAATATAGAAGATATCAAGCAAACATTGATGCAAGGACATTTTGTAATGTTCATGTTATGTGATATAGAACATTCTGAATTAAATTTTAAAGATTTAAAAAATGCTTTGATTGAAGAAGGTAATAGATTAGAAGTTGAAGTTTGGGTTCAGAAAAAAGGCATTTTTGAAAAAATGCACACAGTTTAAAAAAGATTATTTTTTAAATATACTAAAAATGGCGGCATTCTGTATGAATGCCGCCATTTTTTAATTCCAAAATTAATGAACTGTCAATTTTTTGATATTACCTTTTTCTGCAGCTAATTTTGGAGCTTCAATTTCCAAAATACCGTGTTCAAGTTTTGCAGAAGTTTTTTCAACATCGATTTCTTGAGGGAAGTAAACTGTTCTAGAAAATTCACCATATCTGAATTCAGATTTTCTGAAACCCTTAGTGTCCTCTTTCTTTTCTTCCTCTTTCTTTGCGTTAATTGTGATATGGTTTTTATCAATATCGATATCCAAATCATCTTTTTTAACACCCGGAAGCTCTGCTCTTACGTTATATTCTTTTTCTTTTTCATGCAATTCTACAGGCATAGCAAACTTGTCTGCTTCCTCAGCTTCATTATAAATATATTCTGGGAAGAAGCTATCAAAGTTTCTATTCAATATTGAACTAATTTCGTCATTAACTGATTTAATAAATCCATCCGGTGATTTTTTAATTAAGAATTTCATAATCATTCTCCTTTCATATTTATAACCTATTACTTTCAACACTTATATTATTACTCTGTTATTCCTAAAACTTGCATTTTTTAACCAAAAATTAACAATTGAGCTTTTAAAAATCTCTAAATTCCAAATGATGCTTTAAATCTTGTTGAGTCAAAGTTTAAAACACCATTATTTTGTTGAGGTTGTGCATTATTATTATCTTGTTGTTGAGTGCCACCAAAATTGTATTGAGTATATTTTTTATTAGAACTTCCTGATATTTGAGCTTCGTATTCAGAAATTGCATTTTGTAATTCTGCATTAGCTTCAACTACCTGAGTCCAAGAACCTGTTGCAGTAATAATTGATTCTAATCGAGTTTGGTATTCACCTACTAAAGCAATTGCTCCGTTTCCAACACCTTGAATGTTACCAGCTAAACCGTTAATTTCATTGTTATCTGAACCGATTTTACCTATTGCTTTTGTTAATTGAGAAAGCGTTGCTACTGAACCTGCAATTCTTGTTGCTCCTGCTGCTGTTTGGTCAGCTCCGATTTGCATAAGTTTTGTACTTGCAGTTTGACCAAAAATAGGAACCCAGCTAGTTGCACCACCACTTGCTGTAGCGGTAGCACCAACTGTTTCATTAGCTGCACCTGTTATTGATGTTTTTGTATTAACACCAATCTCTTGAACAGCTTTTTGAACGAATGATTGTAAATCGAATGTTCCGTTTTGTAATGTTGTCGCTGTTTCTTCAAATAATGATGCTAAATTATTTGTTGCATTTTCTATAATTGTATTTTGTTCTTGAATTTGCGCTTGAACATCTTTTGTCAAAAAGCTCATTTTTTCAGTTAATGCACCAATTGCAGCTGAAGCATTTTTGATATTTTCTAATGCTTTTTGTTTTACTTCTGGCTTAGAAACTCCGTCATTAACTATTTTTAAGTTTTGTTCTATGATTTCAACTTGCTTATCTAATTCTTCTTTAGCGTTTTCAACGTCTTCTTGACCACCAATTTCTTTGATTTTATCTATAGCACTTGAAATGTTATTGCTGTTAGAATCAATGTTTTTAGCTGCTTCTGCTAGTGCAGCTTTGATTTCATCCGCTTTTTTATCAGCACCTTGTTGAACTTTAGCTGCATTGTTGTCATTATTTGAAACTTCTTGTGTAGCTTTGGAGTTTTCGTTCGTTCCCAAGCTCATTATCATACTCATCAAATTTTGAACAATGCTAGAAATAGCTTGAGCTTTTTGTTGGTCATTACCATCAATAGCAGATTGTCCGTCTTGAACCAAACCCCAAACGCTGTTTAAATAATTATTTCCAGAAGAAGATAAAGCGCCATTAACACCAAGAGATGAAAGTTGGCTCTTTGCGTTATTTAATATTGATTGTAAATCTGTATTAAATCCTGTGCTCATCTTACTTACTGCTTTCTATATTACCATCTTATATATATAAAGTATTTAAAAAGTAGGTAATTTCAGCATTTGAGCATGTTGTAACAAAACTTTACAAACTTATTTCAATGCTAAAACTAAGTAAATAATATCCTCTCCCACCTTCACAATAATAAGGCGTGAAACTACTTGTTGGACGTCATTATGAGGTTCGTTAGAACCAAAACAATCCAACTTTTTAGAAACTTCTATCTTTTGTCTTGATATTATTTCTATGTTAATTTAAATATATGGAAAAAGGATTTACAAAAATTTTTTGGCAAGCTATTATTGTCGGAATTCTTACAGGCTTAATTGTTGTAGGTTTTCGCTTAGGAATCGAAAATTTATTTTCTTTTGTTATGTCAAAATTCTACGCAACTCCGCTTCTATTCTTGTTAATAACAACTCTTGGCGGATTAATTGCCGGATTTTTAGTTTACAAATTCGCACCCGAAACCTCAGGTAGTGGAATTCCTTATGTAAAAATGTCGCTATTAAGAAGTGGAAAATTAATAAGAGTCCGCACAATTTTTGTTAAATTCTTCGCAGGCGTAATTGGAATTGGAACGGGTTTATCATTAGGCAGAGAAGGCCCAAGTGTTCAATTAGGCGCAGGCGCAGGTTCTTTTGTCGGCAAACTTTTCAAACTTAGCGGAAATAATCGAGATAAATTAATCGCATCCGGTGCAGGTGCTGCGATTGGTGCAACTTTTAATGCACCGATTGCCGGAACTCTTTTTGTGCTGGAAGAATTAATCCACAAATTCACGCCATCCATGCTTTTTCCGACACTCGTTGCAACTGTTACATCCGCAAGTATTGCAAGATATTTTCTTGGCGCAAATCCTGCATTTAACATCTCTATTCCGGCAGTTAGCATAAGTCCTTCTGTAGTTTTAGTCTGCATCTTACTAGGATTAATATCAGGATTTTTAGGAGTTTTGTTTTCAAAAACAATATTCTTTTTCAATTCTAAATTTGCTCAAATTAAACTACCTAACTACTGCAAACCGGCCATTGCAGGCTTTATTACAGGTTTAGCAGGTTTAGCAATTCCTTATGTTTTATCTTCCGGCAATGGCTCTGTCGAAAAACTTTTGCTGAATAGCTTTCCGATTGCAATTGTTATAATTATATTCCTTGCAAAATTCATAATAACTCCAATATGTTTTGCATCAGGTGCAGCCGGCGGAATATTTTTGCCGATGTTAATGCTCGGTTCGTTTTTAGGATATATTACAGGCTTTGTAGCAAATCATTTTGGCGCAGAGGTTAATCTTGTAGCAATTGCTTCACTTGGTATGGCAGGATTTTTATCATCTGTTGCGCGAACACCTTTAACTGCAGTTGTTATGGTTTTTGAAATGACAGGCGGTTATGAATGCATACTTCCTTTAATGCTTGTCTCAGCAATTGCAGATTTAACAGCAGAAAAACTTAATCATAAACCGATTTATGCAAAGCTTGTAGTTAATCAATATAAAAATGCGGAAGTTAATCTTTCAGAAAACACTTACGTTAAAGATATTATGACAACTGACATACAGACTTTTAAAAATGATACACCAATTAAAACAATTCTGGATGTTATGCAAAAAGAAAATCATAACGCTTATCCGATTTGCGACAAAAAAGGACGCTTAGCCGGAATTATTACAAAATCAGATATTGAAGATGTTTTGGTTGATAACAAAATGCAAAATATAACCGTAAGTAGAATTTTAGACACAAATCCTGTTACAGTTTATCCAGAAGATAATTTGTATACAACGTATTATCGTTTACACGAAAATTCGACAGAATGGGCAATTGTCATTGATAAAGAGCAAAAAATCGTTGGAATTGTAACAAGAAAAGATGTTATAAACTAGTATTTGAGCTATAATTAATCTTATGAGAGAATATTGGTTCAAATTATCTGATAAAATCCGCTTTTTAATTATTGGCGGTTTTAATGCCGGAGTATCTTATTTAATATATTCAACTTTTTGCTTAATTTTAGGCGACAGCGCATATCAAGTTGCACTTGCTCTTGCGTGGGCAATTTCCTCTGTTGTATCATATACAACACAAAAATTTCTTGTTTTTCAAGCTAATGGCAATTGGATTAAAGAATATTTAAAATGCTGTACAACTTGGTTCTTTAGCTATTTGATAAATGCTGGATTATTAGAGTTTATTGTTAAAATTTTACACTTAAATGTTTTTGTTGCACAGATAATAGCAACTATCACAGCGGCTGTGTTTACATATATATTCTTTAAAAAATTTGCTTTCAAAAAGAAATAAAACTTTAATATTTTTTAAAATTGTAAACACAAAATTTTTAACAACTTTAAAAAAAAATATATTTGGTGTAAAATGTCTAAGTAAATCGTAATATTAGAAGGACAGTCGTTTTTTGACTGAAAGTGGATATGACAATACAAGAATGGTT
>CAKVJE010000082.1 GCA_934754735.1 uncultured Candidatus Melainabacteria bacterium | reverse complement strand
ATTATTCGTGGTTTAAAACCAAAATACGAAGAACACCACAACTTGAACATTTCAGATGAAGCAATCGTTGCAGCTACGAAACTTTCAAGCAAATATATCAACGATAGATTTTTACCTGACAAAGCTATTGACGTTATCGACGAAGCAAGTTCAAAGGTTAGATTAAAAGTTTGCACACTTTCCCCTGAAGGTAAAGAACTTGATAAAGAATTGAAAGAAATTATCAAGGAAAAAGAGGATGCAATCAGAAATCAAGAATTCGAAAGAGCTTCAGCTTTAAGAGATGACGAAGCTAATATGAAAGATAGAATCAGAGAAGTTTCTGAAGAATGGCGTCGTCAAAATGATGCAAATAAACCAACTGTAACAGAAGATGATGTTGCAGAAGTTATTGCAACAATGACAGGCGTTCCTGTAACAAAACTTACGGAAGGTGAATCAGAAAGATTGCTTAAACTTGAAGATACACTTCACGCAAGAGTTATCGGACAAAGCGACGCTGTAACGGCTATTTCTAAAGCAATCAGACGTGCAAGAGTTGGTTTAAAATCACCAAACAGACCAATCGGAAGCTTTATCTTCTGCGGTCCTACCGGTGTTGGTAAAACTGAACTTGCAAAAGCTTTAGCAGAAGCTATTTTCGGCAGCGAAGACAATATGATAAGAGTAGATATGTCAGAATTTATGGAAAAGCATTCTACTGCTAAACTTATCGGTTCTCCTCCGGGATACGTTGGTTATGATGATGGTGGACATTTGTCTGAACTTGTTAGAAAGAAACCTTACTCAGTTATTCTTTTTGACGAAATTGAAAAAGCTCACCCTGACGTATTCAACATCATGTTACAAATTCTTGATGACGGACGTTTAACCGATGCAAAAGGTCGTCACATCAACTTCAAGAATACTGTAATCATTATGACATCTAACGTTGGTGCAAGTATGATTACGACTCAAGGCAAACTTGGTTTCTCAACTGCAGAAGACGTTAAAAAGGATAAGTACGAAAAACTTAAAGATACAGTTAACGAAGAACTTAAAAAAGCATTCAGACCTGAATTCTTGAACCGTATCGATGATATTATCGTATTCTCACACTTGAGCAAGGAAGAAATCCGTCAAATCGTTGACTTGATGATGAAAGATTTATTCAAACGTCTTTCTGAACGTGATTTATCAATCGAAGTTACGGATGAAGTTAAAGATTACCTTGCAAAAGACGGTTATAACGAAGCTTATGGCGCAAGACCTTTGAGAAGATTGATTCAGAAGAAAATCGAAGATCAGCTTGCAGAAGAAATCTTGACAAATGCTTACCAACCGGGTGATACAATCCTTCTTAAATTAGTTGACGATAAAATCGTTTTCGAAAGAAAAGAAGGTGCTAATGCAGAACAAGCGGTAGCTCAAGAAAGCTAATAAGCAGATAAGAAATTAAAAATAAAAAGTGGAAAATTGTAAAACATTTTCCACTTTTTTTATTAATATTAATGGTGCAAAAATTTGTGCACTAAAATAATTACAATAAGAAAACCTTTAAGAATCAATTGAATGATATGAGCCAATTACATAGAACATTTTTACATATTGCTTAATTTCATTGAAAGCATCAATAACTTTTTTATCATGAATATGGCCTTCAAAGTCAATATAAAAAACGTATTCGCCCAATTCTTTTTTAGAAGGTCGCGAATCTATATAAGACATGTTAATCCCATATTCATCCAAAATTGTTAGAATTTTACTTAATGCACCAGCCTTGTTTTCAGTAGAAAACGTTATACTGGTTTTATCTTTACCGGTTTGCGGAGCTAAAAATTTACCTAATAAAATAAATCGTGTTTGATTGTTGCTTTCATCATTGATTTCGGTCTCTATGACTGGAATATTATACATTTTAGCGCAATCAACACTACCTATTGCAGCAATTGATTTGTCATTTTCTGATAAAGAACGTACTGCTGCAGATGTCGAAAGTGTTGCTTCTTCAATTAATGAATCCGAAAAATTATCCTGCAAATATTTTTTGCATTGCGCAAGAGCTTGCGGATGAGAGCGAACAATCTTAATTTCTGATTTCTTCTCTGCAAAACCAATGAGTGCATGCTCAACGTTCATAGTTGTTTCTGCAATAATTTTATAACCTTCTTTTTTTAGAGATGATAAATTATCAAGCGTTTCACGCACAATACCTTCTATAGAGTTCTCTATCGGAATAACAGCAACGATATCTTCTGAATTTTCATCCTTTAATGCCTTAATTACCCCGGATATTGATTTCAAGTTTGTACTAACACAATTAAGATTAAACGCATTAATAAATTTATTTTTTGCGAAATCGCTATAAGACCCGTTAGGACCTAAAAAAAGTAATTTTCTTATTCTAGATGTATCTAAATTATCTGGTACCATACTAAACATTCTATAAAACTTGTGCGTAATTTTTTAACAACTTTTTACCTATCAGAAGAAAAATCTCTTTGCAATACGTTGTTGATTCTTCTTGTCGCTTTATCAATATCACCGGTTTTATAATATAACCTTGCAAGTAACATTTCACGAGAAGATGAAGGAGCCATATTGTAAGCTTTTTGAGCATAAGAAAGCGCTGTACCATATCGTTTTACGATTGCATAAATTGTAGCAATTTCTTCATAGCTACGCGCAACAATTACTGTATCATTTGTAATTGAAGGAATTTTTTGATATTCTTCCAACGCTTTAACATATTGTTTGTCGCGCCTGTATTTTTGTGCGGTTAAAAATGCTTTTTCTGCTTTTTCTTCCGGCGTTAATTCGACAGGTTTAGCTTCTTCTGAAGTATTTGAAGAAACCGCTTCTGAAGGTAAGTCGCTAATATTTTCTAATGGTTCTACGGTTTTAGAATCGGTAACTGTTTCAGCCTTTTTATCAGTTTTTTCTACAAAATCAGGAGTTAATTTAATATCCAATGTCTTTTTTTCTGTTTGTTCTTCTGATTTATCTGCTTGCTCATCAGCGTTTTCTTCTGCAGGTTTATTAAGGTTTTCAATATTATTACGGCTTGTAATTGCATCATCATCTGCAACCGGAATATACTCAAATGCCTTAATAATAATTACAAAAAATACAACACAGATTAAAAGTAACATTACTAAAAACTTTTTAGAATTTTGTTCTATGTATTTATTCATCAGCTATGCTCCTAATTTTGTACTATTTAATTCTACACCAAAAGCAAACATTGCGAAATCATATTTTACAGGATCATTGGGAGAAAATTTCCTCAATTTATCTGTAAGCTCCAGAACAGCCTTAAAATCATTGCTTTTACGGCTTAATAAACCCATATTTCGAGAAATTCTAGCGACATGTACATCTAGCGGAATTAATAAATCTTTTGGTTGCATAAAATCCCAAATTCCTAAATCCACAGGCGATTTTCTAATCATCCAACGTAAAAACATATTCATACGTTTCATCGCTCCACCATTTGCAGGATTAGGAAGCATGTGATAAAAACCCTGTCCAACAGTCTTTGAAGCACGAGAGTAAAAATAATCAATAACCGTTTGAAAAAACTTCAAATAATCAATGGGAGCGTTCCCTCCCTTTATAGGGGGAAGGTTAGGTTGGGGGCTTATTTGATTTAACTCGCCAACACTCCAACCATATTCAAACAATTCTTCCAGCCCTTGGCTTTCACTATATAATCCATGCAAAATCTCAAAAATCGGAATAATATCGAAATCTTTAGAAAAACGATATTCCAAGCCTGCAAGATTCTTGAAATCACCGTTTTTTACATAATTTGCAATATCATTGTCTGCGCGATTGAATAAATCATTCAATTTCGCTATAAACATTTTTCTATTCCCGTAAGCAAATAAAGATGCAATAAATCCGGCGAGTTCGACGTCTTCTTTATTTTTAAACCTATGCGGAAACTGAATCGGATCATCTTTTATAAAATCTACCGTTTCATACTTTACAACTAAATTGTCTAACTCGTTTTTTGTTATCATATTTAATTCTATCATCCTTCTGCAGGTGGTGCTATTGTACCTAACAAATATGCATAAACGTATAATGAATACAAATATTGCAAATATGAGATTGTGAGATATACAAGCAATTTTATAATATTTAACATACTTACTTGGGTTGCAATATCTCGAATTCCTAACGCTGTTGCAATTAAAGATAATAAAACTGAGGTTACGACATAAAATAATACATACAGCAATGTATTCCAAATATATTTGCCTGTATAATTCCCCATAATATGAACGGCTTTTCTTATATTCCAAACAGCAAACACAGAATCTCTAGCTGCATAATTCCATAAAAGAGCAGGAATAAACATTAATAAAAATACATAAAGTACAATAATTGTTTGTGAAGGTAAATTTGATAAAGTAGTAGCCCAAGCGCTTCCTGCTAAAATTAACCCAAATGGCAATACCATCATTGTTGTTGCGACACAAGATGCAATTCCACGCCAAATGAATTTTTTTGTATTTAATTCCGGAAGTTCAACCTTAAAAACCTCTTGAATTTTGCCGTTATAAACAGTTGCAGCTGATATATCCCATTCTCGAGAAATAATGTTTGCTGTAACATTCCAGAAATAGCCTTGTGCACACAGAAATGGAATTATAAAAAGTATAATTGCTATGCTCGGTAGAATTACTTCCCAAATTGAATTGCTTAATAAATATTCTGAAAAAATGAGTAAAACAATCGCGGCAAGATAGAACTTGATGAATATAAAGAATAAGTACTTAACTTGTTCTTTAAAATTTTCTGTTGCGAACATCCAGCTAAAAGGTTTGAACATACGTTTGTCTTTCTTATAAAATTATTGTTGGACAGGTATACCCAACTTACAATCATACTTATTGGAGAAGTCATAGCTTTCAGCATATTATGAGCGAAGCGAATTAAACGAACTTATTCACTCATTCACCTATTCACTTAACGACTTGAATTATTACCTCGCAAGCGAAATACTTGTAACACCTACATTTCTTGCACTATCCATCAACTTAACTACAGTCCCGTGGTCTGCGTTATCATCAACCTGTATCAAAAGTCCGTCTGGAAAATCTTTTACATGAGCAGAAACAGTTGATTCTAAATCCGCTGCCGCAATTTCTTGTCCGTCAAACAAGTATTTGTTATCATCGGTTACGCTAAAATTCATAATTTTAGCATCTTTTGTAATTTGTTCTTGATTAACAACCTCTGGCACAGCAAGATTTAAACCTTGTTGGTCAAGAAGTGGTGCAATAACCATCATGATGATTAAAAGCACCAAGAAAATATCTGTTAGCGGTGTAATATTTATTTCATTAAAACTATCACGCATTATTCACTCCAATTCTCATACTGATTATCAGTAGGTAAAGGTGTTGTTGCTTCATTCGTTATATTATTGGAAGTGTAATTTGAAGTACTTTCTTCCAACTTTTGTTGTTCTTTTTTGTTCAAAGGTTCACCGGCTACAATAAGTTTTTTATAATGTGCATCTTGTGCTGCGTCCATAATGTCCATAATAATTGAACTCTTGGCCTTTTCATCAGCTTTAACAACTACTTCAGGATTTTCATTATCACCTTTTGCATTCTCTAAATCTGTAGTCAACATTCCAATTGAAGAACGTTTTGAGTCAACATAAATTGTGCCGTCTTTTGTAACAGCAACGGTTATTTTACCCTGCTCAATTGATGTCCCGCTATTAACTTCCGGCACGCTTATTGAATTATCAACTGATTGAAACGTAGGCGCAACAACCATCATAATAATCAATAACACCAAGAAAATATCCGTTAGCGGTGTAATGTTGATTTCTGTAAATAATGCTTTTTTACCTGATTTTATAGCCATAGATATTCCTTTTTTTAAAGTCGTTAAGTCGTTAGGACTTTAAGTCGCTAAGTTCGTATAAAATCTATAATGAACTTAATGTCTTAACGACCTCCTCCTTAACGACTTTTTACAACGCCACACTATTAGATTGTGACTTTAACTGATTTTCTTCTTCTGAATCTACGAAGCTTAAGAACAATAACTTGATTAATTGGAAATCGTCTTCAAATCTTCTAACTGTAGATTGGAAAGTGTTGTAGCAAACAACAGCAACAATCGCAACGCCCAAACCGAATGCAGTAGCAATCAATGCAGAACCGATACCCATAGCAACCGCTGCTGATTGGTTACCTTGCGATGCCAAATCTTGGAATGTATACAAAATTCTAACAACTGTACCGAACAAACCTAAGAAAGGTGCAACACCACCGATTGTACCAAGAATTGTTAATCTGTGTTCAAGTTTTCTTGTTGCAAGAGCTGCTGCGATATCAAAAGAACGAGAAAAGCCTTTCTTTTGTTCTGATAAAATTCTTACAGCTTCTTCTGTAACTTCACCAATAATACCGCCGTATTGAACAGCTAAGTTTTGCGCACCCATCAAGTTGTTTTTAGTTAATTCCTTTTGTAATTTTGGAATAAACTCGATAACGTTTCTTTTGTTTGCGTTGTAAAAAGCAGCTCTATCAATAGCTACTGCAACTGTCAAAATTGCGCACACAAGAATTGGCAATAATACCGGCCAGTCTAATTGAATTGAATGTAATAATAGTTCCATTTTTATATCCTCTTTTACTCTATTTTTCTTATTTTATTTTTTGTCCCCTCTCCTTGGGAGAGGGCTAGGGAGAGGGTTTTATTAACCTTCCCTTAATACCTTGACGCATTGAATACGTTATAATCAAATGTAAACTGAATATCAATGCTTTGTCCTTTAAAGTCAGCCGGCAACGGTCTAAATGGTGCAGTTAATTCTACTGCTTTTAATGCTGCTTGGTCTGCTGATGGCATGCCGGAAGATTTATGAATTCTGCATGATAACAATCTGCCGTCTTTAGCAATCTTGAATAAAAGAACTACACGTTTGCTTTCATTGCCTTTTGGAGGATCCCAATTCAACTTAATTCTACGTTGCAATTCTCTCATGTATGGACCAAAGTCAGGTTCTCTTAAGGCATCAATACCTGGAGCACCACCGCCGCCTCCTGGATTGCCGTAATTACCGCTTCCACCGCCGGAGCCTGTTCCTCTGGATAATTGACCGCTACCGCCGCCTGCTGACGGTGATAATGACGGTCTTGGTGCATAAGCACTACCGTGTGAACCGGAACCTGTACTTCCGCCTGATTTAGCGCCGGAACGTGCACCCGTTCCGCCAACAGGGCCTGTTGAAAGTGTTTTACCGACAGGCGCACCTTTTGGTGCAGGAATAGTAAATGGTGAAGACGGTTTCGCAACAGGTGTTGGAGCTGAAACAGGTCTTGCACTTGGCCTTGCTGTAGGTGGTGCCGGTTTGGCAGTCGAAGGCCTATTCGCTGATGTTTTATTCTTACTTGGCGCTTGCGCCTTAGGCTGTTGTTTTACAGGTTGTGGTTTATGTTGAAGAGCTTGTTTTTGAGCCTGCTGTAGTTGCTTCTTTATAAGTTTATTAGCGCTTTGTGCCGCTGCTGACGGTTTAGAAGCTTTCTTTGGCGCAGGTGATGGCATAGAAACTTTACGCTTAGGGTCATTTATGCCGCCACTTCTTGAATTCATATCAGAACGATTTTTTGTATTAGGATTTCTCGGCGTTGCTTCTTTATCAACTAAAACAAACTCAATATCTTTTTTTAATTGAACGTTTGGTTTTTTGAACAAGCTTAAATTGATTCCCATCAAAGCTAAAGCAATTGTAATTAACCAAATCAATAGAACAACTGCGGGATGTAAAGCCGTAGAAATCGCCAGTGATTTCTTAAACGGAATTACTTCCGGTTTGCTCGTAACAATGGATGGTAGAGTATATGGCTCTACATTATTATCCTCGTCCTCGTCTAGTATAAAACTTCTTTTACTAATAATTGACACTTTATTTTTCTCTCTAATATTACCTTT
>CAKVJE010000081.1 GCA_934754735.1 uncultured Candidatus Melainabacteria bacterium | reverse complement strand
ATCATAAAATTCTTCTGTTGTTGCGCAATTAGATAAGTCTTCTTTTTTATCAGAAAATTTAATAATATCATCATAAGGCGGATGAAGCATCAATAATTGAGCTTGTTTTCTACCCATAATATCAAGTCTGGCTTGAACTTTTTCTTTTGCTAATTCACTTGTTGAATCTGCACAAATAATATTTACATCTGTTACTAATTGCTTTGGAGTGAATTTTTCTGAAACAGATTCTGCTAATTCGTCTTTAAGCTCAACACCAATACAACGTCTGTTCATGTTTATAGCTTCGATACCGGAAGTGCCTGAACCAAAAAATAAATCAAGAACGATATCATTTTTCTTTGTATAGCGTTCATAAATTTGTTGAGCAATTTGCGGAATATAATTGCCATGGTATTCGTTAGAATGTCCACCTTCTTTTAAACGGTTTGGAAATTCCCATAGTGTATCTGTTTTAACATGCTCATAATCACGCCATTTTTTTAAATTTATATCACTATAAGCAGTAGTTTTTACAGCACTATCATCAACTACCTTTAACGCCGCTGTACTCTTCGCAGCCTTTTTCTCTTTTAAATTCGATTTAGCCATATCTCTCCCCATTCAATACATATAGTTTATAGGATTAATTAAAATTTGTAATCAAATAAATAGAGGATATTAAAATCAAAAAACATGTTAAGTTTGCCCTTTACTGATAGTTTAGATTGTAATATAATCTTCTTATAGGGGAGAATAGTATGAAAGAACAAAAAATTGCAGTTATAGGTATGGGAATGTGGGGCAAGAATATTGTCCGCAATTTTTATAATCTAAATGTTCTGGAAATGGTTTGTGATTTAGATGATGAATCGCTAAAATCAGTTCAAGAACAGTTTCCAGGTGTGAAAGTTACAAAGGATTTTTATGATATTATTAATAATCCTAATATTACAGGCGTTGCGGTTGTAACACCAAGCCACACTCACTTCAAAATAGTTAAAGCTATGCTTGAAGCAGGTAAAAATGTTTACGTAGAAAAACCAATTTCTACAGTCGCAGAAGAAGCTAAGGTTTTGACAGAATTAGCTGAAGAAAAAGGCTTAGTTCTTATGGTTGACCACTTATTGCTTTATCATCCTGCTGTTAACCGTTTGAAAATGCTTATTGAAGAAGGTGTATTGGGTGAATTGGTTTATGCTCAAAGCGATAGATTAAATGTTAATTATCACAAGAACGACAGAAGCGTTATGTGGGATTTAGCACCGCACGATGTTTCAATGATTGCTTATGTTACAGGCAAAAATCCTGTGAAAGTTATTTCTGCAATCGGATGTTCATCTGATAGAAATGATATTATGGATATCACTCATATTGGTGTTGAATTTGAAGGCGGAATGATTGCTCATATTTCTGATAGTTGGATTACACCTCAAAAACACGTAACTCTACTTGTTAGAGGTACAAAAGCGACTGCTATTTTTGATGATACAGCTCCAACTGATAAATTAAAGGTTTATGACAACTTTGTTCCTGCAAATACTCAAAACTTCGCATTGGATTATTTAGAAATCGAACCACTAAAACTTGCATGCCAGCACTTCGTAAATTGTTGTGCTTCGCACCAAAAAGCTCGTTCTGACGGTGCTAACGGTTATGCTGTTGTAAGCGTTTTAGAGGAAGCAGAAAAAATAATGCTTGGTTCGAAAGTTGAAGATTTGAATAAGAAAGATTTCGCGCTTTCTAGGATGAAAGTTTAAAAAAGTGAATGAGTGAATAAGGCAATAAGTGAATAAGTTCATTTTAAATATTCTTTATTCAAATATGTTCAACATTAGAAATTTTATAACGAACTTATTCACTCATTTACTTATTGACCTATTCACCTGAAAGGATTAATTATGGCTAATTTTATTTCAATATTTAGAATATTTGTAATGTTTTTTGCAGTATATTTAATTTATACTTGTCAAGGCGATACTGCATCTTATATTTGGGCATTGGCTCTTACTATTATTGCATTTGCTCTTGATGGTGTTGACGGTTATGTTGCAAGAAAATTCCACGAAGAATCAAAATTTGGTGCGCTTTTAGACATTATGGGCGACAGAATCGTAGAAAACACATACTGGATTTTATTTGCAGTAATGGGTTGGTTAAACATTTTATTCCCATTAATTGCAATTACAAGAGGATTTATTACCGATACAATCAGAAGTGCTGCAATGGAGAAAGGTTTTACTCCGTTTGGTATGCAAGTTAATCCTATTTGTAAATTCATTACCGGCTCTAAATTTATGAGAATAAGTTACGCCGTTGCAAAAGTTTTAGCATTTGTTCTTATCATTACGGCAAAAATTCCAGTTTGTCCTCATAGAGAAATTATTTGGGCAATCGGTTTCTGGGCTGCTGTATTCGCAATTGTATTCTGCGTAGTTAGAGGAATACCTGTTGTATTAGAAGCTAAGTATTTGTTTGATGATAAGAAATAGGGCTGGAGTTTTTGCATGACCAAATTAAACGTAGTTTTATATGAACCTGAAATACCGCAAAATACCGGGAATATTGCTAGACTTTGTGCTTGTACGGGCGCATCTTTATATTTGGTTGGTAAACTTGGTTTTGCTCTTACTGATAAATACACAAAACGTGCCGGCATGGATTATTGGCAAAGTGTTGATTTGCACAGAATTGAATCAATGGAAGAATTGTATAAACAGTTTCCGGAAGGAAGATTTTTTTATCTGACAACAAAATCTAAAAAGGTTTACACAGATTTTCAATTTCAAGAAAATGATTTTATTGTGTTTGGTCCTGAATCAAGAGGGCTTCCTCAAGAATATGTAACGCAAGAAACAGCAATTACTATTCCAATGAAAGAGGGACAAAGAAGCTTAAATCTTTCAAACTCTGTCGCGATTGTAACTTATGAAATTGTTAGACAACTTGGCATATAAAATAAGCAAAATAATTAATAAAAAAAATCTGTTCTATTTTAGAACAGATTTTTATTAATTATACCTCAATCCATATTAATTGATTTATTTCAAATTAACTGTATTATTATCTGCTAAGAATTGAGTTACTTTTTCATTCAACGCTTGTTGAGATAATGCATTGAATACACCTGGTGTTTGAGATAATTGCTTAATCATTGTAGGTGTGTCAATTTGGTACATTTGACTCAATTCTGATAATTTAGCACCGAAATCAGCTTGAGAAACTGTAATTTTTTCTTCTTTAGCAATCTTATCAATAACTAATGAGTTTTTAACTCTTACAGCTGCATCTTCTTTCAAGCTCTTCATAATTTCGTCATAACCTTGAGCTTCTACTGCTTGTTCCCAAGTAAATCCTTGCATTTGAAGTTTTTGTTTATATTCTTCAACCAATTGGTCTGCTTCTCTGTCAATCATTGATTGTTGAATATCAACCTTAGCTTCTGAAGTTACTTTTTCAAAAATAGCTTTTTCAGAATTTGTTCTGTCGATATCAGCTTTTTGAGTATCTAAGTATTTTTGAATATCAGCTTTAAGTTCATCAACAGATTTGAATGGACCAACTTTTGCTGCAAATTCATCAGTCAATTCAGGAAGAACTTTTGCTTTAATTTCATTAATTTTGCACTTGAAAGTAGCAGGTTGACCAGCCAATTTCTTTTCGTGATATTCTTCAGGGAAAGTAACATTAATTTCGAATTCTTCACCTAAAGGTCTATCAACTAATTGTTCAGCAAAACCTGGAATAAAGCTAGAGTGAGCCAAATCTAAAGTATAATTTTTAGCATCACCGTGTTCAATTTTTTCGCCATTAGAATAACCATCAAAATCAAATACGATTGTATCAGTGTCTTTTGTCTTTCTATCAGTTACAACAAGAGTTGTAGCGTGTTGTTGAAGCAAACCGTCAATTGATTTTTGCAAAGCATCTTCTTCTGTTTTATAAGCATCAACATCAATTGTCAAACCTTTGTATTGACCTAAAGTTACTTCAGGACGTAATTCCAATTTAGCAACGATTTTTAAATCTTCACCAATTTTAAAATCATAAGATTCAACGTATGGTTGAGCTACAACGTCAAAGTCGTTTTCTTTAATAACTTGTGAGAAAATTCTTGGAAGCGCATTTTCTAATGCTTCGTGTTTAATTCTTTCTTCACCGATATTTTGTTCAACAATATTTCTAGGTGCTTTACCTTTACGGAAACCCGGAATATTAACATATTGAGCTAATCTTTTAGCTGCGTCATTGTAGTAGTTTACTGCATCTTTAGCAGGAATTTCAATATCAACCTTAACTACATTTTCAGGTTGTTTTTCAATAGTTGTGTTCATTTAATATGTCCTCTTTTCTATACCTACCTGATTGTAGAATACTATAAACAGAGGGTATATGCAAGCATAACAAGGAATTATATACCTTAACAAAACTTAACAAATAGGCAATTTTTTAAATCATATATCCTTTATATATATAAGAGGATAATAAGAATATGACAGCTCCAAGTGTAAACAATTCAGAACAAGCAAAAGTTTGGATTAACGGTCAATACAAAACCGCAACGCAAGCTTCTAATGGAGATTGGTTTGTTGAAATTGACGGAAAACAAGTTAAAGTTGATAAAGAAAAATGTGAAAAATTTGGAATATTTTATCAAAGCAATCCTCAAAACAAGGATTTAACATACTGGCCAGAACATTTTATTGATTATTATAGTGAACGATTGAGCAAAGCTAAAGAAGAAAACTCTTTTTTGGAAAAAAGCATTGCTTATATGAAAAATTTAGTAACTGAAGGACAAAACAGATTAGCACAAATTTTAAATCAAACAGGTGCTAAAGATTGGAAAGAAATTGACAACTTGCGACTTCAAGGAGAAGCTAGAAATTTAAGCTGTGATATTAATAATAATAGCAAAAAAATAAATAGAGCAAATATGGATATAAGAAGTAATTGCAATTCAATGTTAGATGATATACTTCAACAAAATAATTGGCAAAATCAATTAGCATTAGCTAAACATGTACAGAATTCGTTTTTCGGTTAATATGCTTATTGAATATTAAACACTTGTCAAACATTCCGTTAAAAATTAACTCGTTCTTTTTCAATAACCAACGGTTTCTTTTCTGCGAATCTACAAAGCATAATCAAATATTCCCCAATCATACCAATGCTTAAAATTTGCACAAACATCAACAGATACAAGGAAAGCATCTTTTTAGGAATAATGAAATTAACATATCCAACATAGCAAATAAGGCTCAATAACACTAATACTACTGTTATTAGAGTTCCAAAAAATCCAAGCATTGTAATAAAGTGGATAGGGACTTTTGTTGTGCGTGTAAGTCCAAGCATTCCATTATCCCACAATGTAAGCAAATTTTGTTTATCTACGCCATTTTTTCTTTCCGGTTGGTTAAAGTCGATAATCTTCATTCTGTATCCCAAATCCAAAACAGCACCTCTAAAGAATGGATACGGGTCATCAACTTCTTTGATTTTATTTATAACTTTTTTATCATAAAGTCCAAACCCTGTATAATTTCTAACAAGCTTTGTACCTTCATCTTTCAAAATATCTAAAGAAAAATAATAGAATTTACGCATCATATCAAGAAATGCGACTTTATTAGTATCATATTTTCTTGCAATAACAACTTCACAACCCTTTTCCCAGTTCTCAATAAAATCATAAATCAATTCGGGAGGGTCTTGCAAATCAGACGCCAAATAAATAACAGCATCACCTGTTGCCTGACAAATAGCATAATAAGGCGATTTAATATTGCCAAAATTTCTAGAGTTTAAAATCAGCTTTACACGCTTATCATCAAGCGCAATTTTCTTTAATTCATCTTGAGTAAAATCCGTAGATGCATTATCTATAAATATGATTTCAAACTCATATCTTGGCAAATTATCAATAATTGCCAATAATTTTTTATACAAAATTGAAATGTTATCTTCTTCATTAAAGCAAGATGTTACGATACTTATCTTTTTCATAGATTAATATTAGCAGATTTTTTTATTTTAGTAAAGATATAAAAAAGGAACGACTAAAAAGCCGTCCCTTTTCAAATATAATTTTATTCATTAATCCTTCAAAAATGTTTCATAATTTCTTGCAAGCAAATGCGTTTTAACTTGGTTAATCAAATCAAGTGCAACACCAACCATGATGATTAATGAAGTAGCACCGATACCTTGAAGAGTTGTAATCTTAGTTATATAACTTGCAAACGCAGGTACAAGAGCAATTATACCTAAGCCCATTGCGCCAATGAAAGTAGTTTTTGTTAAGATTTTATCCAACGCTTCTGCAGTTGGTCTTCCAGGTTTAATACCTGGAATTGATGAACCGTATTTTTTAAGGTTATCAGCAATTTCTTTTGGTTGCATATTAGGCATGATTGATGCGTAGAAGAATGTTAACACAACAATCATTGCAAAATAAATTACATAATATGTTAAACCACTTGGATTAAAGATTTTGTTTAACATTAAAACTACATCTTGAACCCAACCTGCAGGCAAATTAGCTTGTCCAACCAAACTCAAAATAGTTGATGGGAACAATAAAATTGCTACTGCAAAGATAATTGGCATAACTCCACCCGGATTAAGTTTGAACGGAATAAAAGTATTAACTCCGCCATAAACCTTGTTGCCAACTTGTCTTTTCGGATTAACAATAATAACCTTACGAATTGCTTCTTGCATTACAACAATGAAAATCATTGTTACAAAGAAGATTGCAAGTAATAGAACTAAGCCCCACATAAGAGCTGAATCATTAGAAACCATTTGCGCTGTTCTTGATGAGTAAAGCGGAATACCTGACAAGATACCAACAAAGATGATTAAAGAACCACCGTTACCGATACCTTTTTCTGTGATTAATTCAGACATCCACATTACAAGAACTGAACCGGCTGTTAATGATACAACCGCAGATATATAGAACATAATATGACTTACACCTGCTGTAATTGCGCCAGGAAGGTGAGCCATGTAACCCATAAAGATTACGGCTTGGAAAACTGCCAATACAACAGTGAACAATCTTGTGTATTGAGAAAGTTTTCTTCTACCGGCTTCGCCGTCTTCCTTCTGTAATTTTTCCAAAGCAGGAATAATTACAGCCATTAACTGCATAATGATTGATGAAGTAATATATGGTCCGATACCTAGTGCAAATATTGAAACTTTACCCAATGCACCACCGGTAAACAAATCCAAGAAACCTAAGATATTATTACCTGACGCGATGTTTGCGAAAATTTCGTTATTAATACCATATACCGGCAAATGGATACCAAAACGGAACAGAACAAGCATTCCGAAAGTGAAGATAAGCTTCTCTTTCAAGCCTGAAGCATTCCACATAGACATCAAATCTGCCGTTGTAGGCATTCTCATTCCGCCTGTTGTTCCTCTTACCATTATACTAATTCAACCTTTCCGCCTGCTGCTTCGATTTTTTCTTTTGCTGATGGAGTTACATAGTTAGCCTTAACAGTGATAGCTTTCTTGATTTCACCGTTGCCTAAAATTCTTAAACCATCGCAAGAAGGATGAGCTTTTCTGATTTCTTTCAAAGATTCCAAAGAAATTTCAGTAATTTCTAAATCAGCTAATCTGCCAACGTTAATTTGAGCATAATTACGTTGATTAATAATTTGGAAACCTTTCAACTTAGGTAATCTTCTGTAAGCTGGCATTTGACCACCTTCAAAACCTCTTTTAGCAGTTCTGCCTGAACGTTGTCCTTCACCATTATGACCGCGGCAAGATGTTTTACCGTGTCCTGAAGAACGACCACGTCCTACTCTTTTTGATTTGCCAGTTGAACCTTCAGCTGGTCTTAAATCTTCTAATGTTATGTTTGTCATTTTTATGTTCTCCTTTTAAAGGGGGATTTATTGAAGTCTTAGTCAATAAGTGAATGGGTGAATAGGTGAATAAGTTCGTATTAATTATTTTTAAAGTCAAACAATGTTAAACATTGGTAATTTTTAAAATGAACTTATTCACTTATTCACTTATTGACTCATTCACTTTTCCCACCATTTACTAACTATCTACTGAAGTCTATTCAACCACTTCTACAAGATGAGAAATCTTGTTAACCATACCCATGATTGTTGCACTGTCTTGGTGTTCAACAACTTGGTCAGT
>CAKVJE010000080.1 GCA_934754735.1 uncultured Candidatus Melainabacteria bacterium | reverse complement strand
ATTTGGCAGAGGTTTGTCGAACATTCAAAAGAAAATTATCGTCTTATTATTGCGCCAACTACAAATAATATTTATTTACCGCAACATTTTATCCAATCTATGAAAGATAGTTTTGATGAAGAATATTATAAAATTAACGTGTTGGGTGAATTTGGTGATTATTCTTCAGGTCTTGTTGTTAAAGGTTTTGATGAAGGAAATAAGCTTAAGCTTCGGTATAATCCAAATTTACCATTGCATTTAACTTGCGACTTTAACGTTGATCCAATGTGTTGGGCGTTAGCGCATAAGGATGATGAAAATGTTTACTTCTTTGACGAAATCGTTATTGAAAACACTTCTACTCAACAATGTATCAATGAATTTATTCGAAGATATCCAAACCATAAATCATCTATAATTATTAATGGTGATGCTTCAGGAGATAATAGAAGTACGCAGAGCGAGTACACAAATTATGCGATTATAAAAAATGCGCTTGCTGAATACGGTTATAAGGACGTGAAATTCAGGTTAAGAGATTATAATCCGCCGATTATGAACAGAATTTCTGCATTTAATGCTCGTGTTAAAAACTCAAAAGGCGAAAGACATTTGTTTATCGACTCAAGACGATGCAAGTGGATTTTGTACAACATATATAATTTGTCGTTTAAAGAAGGCACAAGTATTGTTGATGTTCCAACGCATAATCAAATTAAGTCTAATCGTGATTTTAAATTCTTAGAACATCCGTTTGATGCAATAAGTTATTTGGTTGAGTATTATTGGAGATTAAGGGGATAATTTATGATAAGCAACTTCACGTGAACTTTACATGAGGTTGCTTATTATTGTATACTTAACATGTTATTTTATTAAAATGTTAGGAAAAGTATGATACATTATTTTTCAGGCTCTTATATAGTAACAATTTTTGGTATAATTTGCGCTTATTTATGGGGCGAGCATGTTCATAACGGCACAGGTTTGATGTGTGTATTTATTGCGCTTGTGCTTGCTATACTTGAAATTAGTTTATCTTTTGATAACGCAGTTGTAAATGCGATGAAATTAGAACATATGTCTGAAAAATGGCGTCATAGATTTATAACTTGGGGGATTTTAATTGCAGTTTTCGGAATGCGTTTTTTGTTTCCGCTTTTAGTTGTTGCGATATTTGCAAAGTTAAATATTTTAACAGTTTTAAACATGGCATTAAATGATGTTCATCAATATGCACATTATTTAGCCTTAACACACGCTCCAATAGTTGCGTTTGGCGGTGCTTTTCTATTAATGCTGTTTATGGATTATTTTACAGAAAAGAATAAAGAAGTTCATTGGATAAAACCTATAGAAGATAAATTGCAAAAACTTTCTAAAATTAGAGGAATTTGCACTTTGACAACTTTGGCTGTTTTAGGAGTTTTAATGCTTAAAATTGCCCCAGAAGCTAGACAAAGCGTATTTACTTCAGGAATCTCAGGCATTATAACTTATCTCGTAATAGATGGTGTTGCCGAATGGCTTGAAAAAAGACAAGAAGAAAGAGCAAAAATTTGCGCTGATACGGTTAAGTGTTCCGGTATAGTAGGATTTTTATACTTAGAACTAATTGATGCTTCGTTTTCTTTAGACGGCGTTTTGGGTGCATTTGCTTTGAGTCAAGATATTTTAATTATTACAATCGGATTATTTATTGGAGCTATGTTTGTGCGTTCACTTACAATAATGCTTGTTGAAAAGAAAACACTAGACCAGTATTTATACTTAGAACATGGTGCACATTGGGCAATCGGAACACTCGCAATATTGATGTTTGTATCAACATTCCACGAAGTTCCGGAGGTTGTAACCGGACTTTTAGGGTTATTGTTTATAGTTTCAGCTTTTGTTTCTTCATTAATTCATAATAAAAAGGTTAAAAATGACAAAACTATGTAATCCTCATCTTTATTATGTTGGCGGATGTCTAAGGGATGAAATTATTGGCATTCCGAGTTTTGATGTAGATTATTGTTTTGAAGGTAATGCAATCGAAGAATTTACTTCTGATAAATATGACGTAATCAAAGTAAATCCGAGTTTTGGAACGGTTAGAATCCGTCTGGAAGATGTTGGTGAAATTGATATAGCTTCAACTAGAGAAGAAAATTATCCGCGAAAAGGACATTTGCCTGAAGTTTTTAATATCGGTTGTTCGCTTAAATCAGATTTAAAGCGCAGAGATTTCACGATTAATACTCTTGCGCGCTCAACAGCAAGTAATGGTGAGCTTGTAGATTATTATGATGCACAAGGCGATATTGAAAAAAAGTTGCTTCGAGTTTTGCATGAAGAGAGTTTTATTGATGATCCTTCAAGAATTATTAGAGGGCTAAAATTCTCTGTGCGACTTGGCTTTAGCCTTGAAGAAAAAACAAAAGAACTTCAAGATGAATATTTGGCGAATATTAATTACGACATGAGCTATCATCGTCTTAAAAAAGAATTGGTTGAAACTTTTAGTTTAAATAAACAAAAGGCTTATGACGAATTTGTAAATCAAGGTATTTACAAATTGTTAGCGCCTAATCAAGAAATACATCCTATAAAAACTTCAATAGAAGATTTTATAAATCAAAATCCAACAAAGCATGCGTGGCTTATATATCTGGCGCAATTTGATTTATCGCGTTTAGAATTAACACGTCAAGAAAAGAAAATTTTAGAGTGGGCAGAACGCTTGAAAACCGAAAAACCTACAAATAATACGCCTTTTGAAAGTGTTTTAATAAATAAACTTCAAAAAGAAAATTAGTTTTATTTAAAAACAGCTCTTACGTAATAATTATCGTCAAATTGTAATTTTTCTTTGAGTGAAGCAAATTCGCCGGAAATTTGAACTATTTGTGCAACTTTTTCTCTTATTGTGTATTCATTCTGTTCTGCTCCTTTAGTCAAAATTTCTTCTAATTTATTTTTATCGACATCCATATAGAAATTTTGCAAAGTTTCTAAACACCAATACAATTTAAATAGTTGTTTGTTGATTACATATTTTTTATCGCGAAATATGAATTTATCCAACGCGTCAAACGCTTCATCCGTAAATTCCAAAATTCTTTGAACGTAGATTTTTGTAAAATCTTCATCAGTTTTTAATAATTTTGCACTATCAACTACAAGTCTGCAAATATTTGCGTTTATATCAATTGTCGCGTCGGCAAATACAAGCGGGAAATTAAAATATTCTCTAGAATTTGAGTCTAATGTTATTATTTGATTAATTCTAAGTGCTATTGCTTCTCTGATTTTGCCATCACAACCTGTAAGATTATTCATTAAAGCAAGTGCATCAACATCATTTTCAACTTTGTCAAACTTTAGCGCTGCAATTTGACGCTCTGCAATATTACCATTGTTCAGCATTTGTAAAAGTTCTTCGTGTGTAAAATCTTTTTCTGAAAGTTCGCATGCTAAATCAAAATTTTCGTCTAAACTTGTATTCAAATCTTTATCCCTATTATTGTATAGTTACATCATATCATAAGGAGTAATGAATTTGGAGTAAAAAATAGTTTTAATGTATGATAATGATTTAGAAATATTCGCATATAATAATATGTAAGGAGACTATCATGAGTATATTCGAAACAATTATGCATAAGATTTTGATATTTGAAAAAGAACCTCAAAAAATTGGTTTATCACAACTTAAAGAACCTGAAATAATTAAAAAAAGTGAGCCTTCTTTGAAAAATAAGAACGTAAAACTTTCTGATTTGATGCGAAGAGCTAGTTAGGAAGCTCGGAGTTAGCGTAGTTTTGTTAGATTGTTTAGAATGGAAAATTGAAAATGGAAAGTGGAAAATTATTATAAAAAATATAATGATTAAATGCGTTCAATAAACTTTGATTTATGATAAAATTTTTCTAAAACAATTTTCCACTTTCCATTTTCAATTTTCCATTCCACCAATTATTGTCGCACATACATTTTTTCCACCCCAAAACCTTTTCTTAATATTTCGTAATGAACCCTTTAGAAAAAATCATTTTAATTGTAAAATAGTTGTACTCAACTATAACAATTTTTATGAAAGGATTTTTTCAAATGACACTTGAAATGACTTATCCGCAATTGGAAAAAGCAGTTAACCCCACTCACGACATCAAATTATTTGCAGGTCGTTCTAATCCAAAATTAGCGCAAGAAATTGCGGATTACCTTGGAACAACAGTTGGTCCAATGGTTATCAAAAACTTTGCGGATGGCGAAATTTATGTTCAAGTTAAAGAAAGTATTAGAGGCGATGATGTATTCATTATTCAACCGCTTTGCAATCCTGTAAACGAAAACTTGATGGAACTTTTGATTATCATTGATGCATTCAAAAGAGCAAGCGCAAAGACAATTACAGCGGTTATTCCTTATTATGGATATGCTCGTCAAGATAGAAAAACTTCCGGCAGAGAAGCTATTACTGCAAAATTGGTTGCAGACTTGTTGACAACAGCCGGTACTGATAGAGTTTTGGCAGTTGATTTGCACACAGGTCAAATTCAAGGTTTCTTCAACATCCTAGTTGACCACATTTTTGCTACACCAATTCTTGTTGACTATGTAAAATCTTTAAATATTTCGCCTGATGAAATGGTTGCAGTTAGCCCTGATATGGGTGGTGCAAACAGAACAAGACATTTTGCTAAAAAATTGGATTGTCCAATCGCATTGATTGACAAACGTAGAGATAAGCACAACGAAGCAATTGCTGCTAATATTATTGGTGACGTAGAAGGTAAAGTTTGCTTGATGTTTGACGATATTATTGATACAGCCGGAACAATTTGCGAAGCAGCAAAATTATTGAAGAGCAAAGGTGCTAAAGCTGTTTATGTTGGTGCTACTCACCCTGTATTTTCAGGGCCTGCAATTGAAAGATTAAAGAATGCTCCAATTGAAGAATGTATCGTAACAAATACAATTCCTTGGAAGGCTGAAGATTTGCCAAGCAATGTTAAACAATTATCAATAGCGCCATTACTTGGACAAGCAATTTCAAGAATTCATGACGATGAATCTATTAGTTCATTGTTTGGATTTGAAAAAGAAATGAAAGTTTAATTTTATATTTAAATAAAAAGCGGAGATTGTCAAATTATCAATCTCCGCTTTTTTTATTTTATACTTGACATATTATCCTAAAATAAAGACAATAGAATAAGATATGGGGGTTATATGACTAAACAAACTTTTTTACATGATAAGCACGTAGCACTCGGCGCAAGAATGGTTGATTTTGCTGGTTGGGATATGCCGGTACAATATACATCAATTATTGACGAACATAAAACCGTTAGAGAAGCTGTCGGTTTATTTGACGTTTCACATATGGGTGAAGTTATTGTTTATGGAGAAGATGCACTTCCGTATTTAAATAAACTTGTTCCGCAGGATGTAACTAAGCTTGTTGATTCAAAAGCTGTTTATTGCCAATTAACAAACAAACAAGGCGGAATTATTGATGATTTAATTATTTATAAACTAGAAGACAAAAAATATTTGATTATAGCGAACGCATCTAGAATTGATGAAGATTTAAACTGGATGGTTCGTAATAAATGCGGATTTGATGTTTCAATTGTTAACGAATCTCACAATTATTCACTTTTAGCAGTTCAAGGACCTAAGGCTTGTGAACTTATTAAAAGTCTTGGTGTTAATGAATTACCTCCGTTTTTCTCAATCAAGCGCGGAGAATTATTTAATATAAATCTTTGGATTTCAAGAACCGGCTACACAGGTGAAGACGGCGTTGAAATTATGGTTAGAAATGAATTTTCTGAATACTTGTGGGATAAACTTTTAGAAGCCGGTAAGGAATTTGGAATCAAACCAATCGGACTTGGCGCAAGAGATACATTGAGACTTGAAGCAGCATTACATTTATATGGCAATGATTTGGATGAAAATACAACGCCAATTGAAGCAGGACTTGCTTGGTCAGTATGTAAAAATAAAACAGAAGATTATAATGGCAAAGCGAAGATTGAAGAACAGTTGAAAAATGGAGTTGAAAAGAAATTAATCGGTTTAAAAATGCTTGATAAATCAATAGCACGACATGGTTATGATGTATTTTATAATAACGAAAAAATTGGAATTGTTACAAGCGGTGGAATTTCGCCAATCAGAGGTGATAATATTGCACTCGCTTACATAAAAAATCTTGACAATTTAGCTGTAGGCTCTACAATTCAAATATCAATAAGAGAAAAACTACACGACGCTGAAATTGTTAAGCGTCCGTTTGTAGCAAAGAAAAATAAGACAAATTAATAGGAGATATTTTAAATGAACGAAAGCATGTTATGCACAAAAACACATGAATATGTTTTAGAAGAAGGCGAAAATTACGCAGTTGGTATCACAGACTATGCAATTGAACAATTGGGCGATATTGTTTTCATCGAATTACCGGAAGTTGGTTCTACATTTTCTAAAAATGAAGCTTTTGCAACTATAGAATCAGTAAAAGCTGCTTCTGAAATTTATATGCCTATTTCAGGAGAAGTAGTAGAAGTTAACGAAGAAATTGTTGACAGCCCTGAATTGTTAAATGATGAAAGCTACGAAAATAAATGGTTTGTAAAAATCAAATCAGATGCGCCTCAAGTAGAGTTCGCAGATTTAATGGATTACGCAGATTATAAAGAAGAAATTGAATAATGAAAAATTTTTTAGCACATACAGATGAAATTAGAAAACAAATGCTGGATGAAATTTCATTAGCATCTGTTGAAGATTTATTTAAACAAATTCCGGTAAAGTTTAAGGATTTTAATTTATATAATCCGAAAAGTGAAATGGAAGCTCAAAAAGCGATTAAAAAGCTTGCAAGAAAGAATAAAACTGAGTATGCAAACTTTTTAGGAGGTGGAGTTTATAACAAATTTATTCCGGCATGCGTAAATTATGTTGCGCAAAGGTTTGAATTTTTGACTGCTTATACTCCTTATCAGCCTGAAATTTCGCAAGGAACTTTGCAAATAATATATGAATATCAGACAATGATTTCAAGATTAACCGGTATGGATATTGCAAACGCTTCAATGTACGATGGTGGTTCTGCTTGCGCGGAAGCTATTTTGATGGCACACAGAATCGCTAAAGGCAAAAAGAACAAAGCTCTTGTTTCTAATTTGCTTAATCCTGAGTATAAAGAGGTTGTTAAAACCTATACATGGGCTCAAGGTATTGAAGTTGAGTGGTTCGACGAATTACCTGAAAATACGGCCGATTATTGCTGTGTTTTAGTTCAGTATCCTGATTATTATGGAGAAGTTAGAGCCTTAGTTAAGCCTGAAACTTTATTTATAGTATGTGCTAACTTATCGGCTTTGGCAGTAATTAAACCACCTGTAGAAGCTGATATTGTTGTTGGAGATATTCAACCTCTTGGAGTTTCAATGAGTTTTGGTGGACCTCATGCCGGCTATATGGCTTGTAAAGAAACTTATATGCGCCAACTTCCGGGACGTTTGGTTGGAAGAACTGTTGATGCTGACGGAGAACAAGCGTTTACGCTCACTATCCAAACCAGAGAACAACATATTAAACGCGAAAAAGCGACAAGTAATATTTGCTCTAATCAATCTTTAGTAGCGCTATCTGCAACTTTGTATTTGAGTCTATTGGGCGAAAAAGGCTTTAGAGAAGCAAGTGTATTGTCTGCGAATATGGCGCATGCACTTTCTAAAATGCTTAACGGCAAAGGCGTTAGGACTATGAACAAAAATTTCTTTAATGAATTTGTTGTTGAAGTTGAAGATGCTGATAAATATTTAGCAAAATTAAAAAATGCTGATATTTTAGGCGGAATCAAAATTGACGATAGAAGAGTTTTGGTTTGCGCAACCGAAATGAATACTGAAGAAGAAATTTTAGACTATATAGAAGCGCTATAATTTATATTATGAAAAAATTTTTGATTGTAATATTTTTATTTATACTAACTCTACCAGTTAAGGCTGGTGGAGTTGGTTATATAAATTATGATAAAGTTGTTGCTAATTATCAATTTGCAAAAAATATTTTGGCTCAAATAGAAACTAAGAATAATGAAATTAAACAATATTTAATGTTTAAGGAAACTGAATTTAACAAACTTGAATCTGCGGTACAAAAACAGAAGTTTGAAGCTGTTGTTCAAGCTGAATTAAGGACGAAAGAACAAGCATTTAACGATTTTCGAGAACGTAAAGAGGAAGAGGTTTATAATCGAATTCATGCGGTATCAGAAAAAATTCGTTTAGAGAAAGGTTTAGATGCAATAATTGATTCCAGAAGCGTTTTTTCGGGCGGAGTTGACATTACAGATGTACTAATTCAACAACTTAATAGAAACTAGTTTAGAATTTATAGTGCCATGTTAGTAATATCAGTATATGCTGAAATTAGTCTGTTACGAACCTGAATTGCCATTTGCATACTTAGAGATGCTTTTTCTGCTGCAATCATCGCATCATGAATGTTTGTAGAACCGCCCATTGCAATATCTTCTTGCATTTTATCTGCTGTAATCTTCGCATCATTAACAGCATTCAGGCTATTTGAAAACGCATTACCCATTTGTGAAGCAAAATTACCCAAACCTGTTTTGTCATTTTTATCTTTTACAGGATAGCTCTTTGCAGCTTTTTCCAATGCTTCTTCAAATTCGTTATTTTTAACATCAAACGACGCATGACCTTGTAAAAATTGGTTATAGTCATTTATGGCGTTTAGATTGTATT
>CAKVJE010000079.1 GCA_934754735.1 uncultured Candidatus Melainabacteria bacterium | reverse complement strand
GTAATTTCAATTTTGCCCATTTGACCTCCTTATTAATCAAAAATAAAGCTATTTTAATTTCCAATACAATTATTATAAAACAAACAAAATTCTTTTTTAACAAAGATAAAAATTTTTGCATTTTGTTACAAAAAAAGCAAGCTATAAATATTATTTACCAAAATAAATTTCTAGCTTAATATTTATAATTGTGCTAATATTATTTTGTAGAGGAGAAGTATGCGCGGCAATAGTGGGAACAGTAATACAAATCGAAATAAGCAATTTTCTGATAGACTAACTTGGTTTCAATGCGGATTCGCAATTGCGATTTTGCTGTTTTTAGTCTACTTATTCTCTGTTCAAGTTTTAGATGTAAGACATTTTCGAGTGAAAGCTAAAAACCAACGTCGTGCAAGTTCTTTCGTTATGCGTGGAAATATTTATGATAGAAACGGTATAAAACTTGCGACGGATACTGTATATTACGATATTTTTGCAAGAAAAGCCGATTTTGGAGAACGTTCGCCGGAAGAACTTGCGAAATTATTAGCACCAATTTTAAAAATGTCACAAATAGATTTAACTGAAAAGTTACGTCAAAATATTGCTGTAATATCTTTGAAAAAGAATGTTGACAGACATACGCGTGATGAAATCGCAAAATTAAATTTACGCGAAATTCCTATGGATAAAAAGAGTATTAGAACTTATCCACAAGGAACTCTTGCTGCACATGTTTTGGGTTATTACAATTTTGACGCAGATGTAGCGTCCGGAGTTGAACTTACTGCTAAAGACAAATTAGAAAGTGTTACAAAAGCTTCGCCTTTAGAAATGACTCCGAAGGGTAAAGTTATTTATAATATTTCAACTGACCCTGTAGCAGTAACAAAACCAGTAAAGGGAAAAGATGTTATTTTAACAATAGATGCTGCAGTTCAACATGTTTGCGAAAAAGAATTAATGAAATCCATTCAAGAATGGAAAGCCAGCCGTGGCGCAGTAATCGTTATGAATCCAAGAAACGGTGAAATTTTAGCGTATGCAGTTTATCCATATTTTGACCCTAACAATTTTAAAAACGCAACAAGTTTTCAAATAAAAAACTGGACTTTAACAGATATTTTCCCTCCGGGATCTACATTTAAAACGATTACAGTAGCTTCCGCTATTGAATTAGGTAAAATTAACAGATATTCGAAAATCAATGACACCGGAAAAATTAAAGTTGGTTGGTGGACAATCAAAAACTATGATTATGCTCGTAAGCCAAATCCGGGAATGATTGATTTAGTTTATTTATTTGAGCATTCTAGTAACGTGGCATCTGTAATTATTGCTCAAATGATGGGAAAATATGAATATTACAGCATGCTTAAAAAATTCGGTTTTGGCGATAAAACAGGAATAGATCTTCCGGGAGAATCTGTAGGACTTTTAAAATCACCTTCAAAGTGGGATGCTTCAGATCTTGCTTCAATGGGTTATGGATACGGTTCATCTGTAACAGCTATCCAAATGGTTTCGGCAGTCTCTGCTCTTGCAAATGACGGAGTTCGAGTTACACCACATGTCATCAAATATACGCCGGAAGAAGCAGAAAATAAGATTAAAAAGGTTCAAGTTATGACGCCTGAGCATGCAAGAGTTGTAACAGATTTGTTAACAGAAAGTATTAATCGCGGTAAATCACCAATTAAATCTGACAGTTACAATATTGCAGCGAAAACCGGTACTTCAATTAAACCTAAAGAAAACGGAAGCGGATATACAAGAAATTTATACACTTCTATTGTTGGTTATATGCCTTCAAGTAATCCGCAAGTTTTAATATATGTAATTGTCGATTCGGCACAAGGTGGTGAAGTATGGGGAAATACAGTTGCAGCCCCTATTTTCAAAGGAGTTTCAACTCAAATTGCAAGAATTTTGAATTTACAGCCTGATAAGGTAGGAGGGAAAATAGATTAATGAGAGTAAGAACATTAGTTGATAGTTTAAATTATATAGAATTGGTTAACGGAGAAGACTTGTCCGGTGAAGTTATGGGTATTTCTTATAATTCAAAGAAAACACGTCCAAACGATGTTTTTATTTGCTTAACGGGTGAACACGTAGACGGACATGAATACGCAGAAGAAGCTGTTGCAAATGGTGCGTCTGTTTGTGTAGTTGAAAGACGTTTAAACTTAGATATTCCACAGATTGTTGTAAGTGATACATCTGAAGTTATTGCACAAATTGCAGATTTATTTTATGCTTCACCTTCTAAGAAATTAAATTTAATTGGTGTTACCGGAACAAACGGAAAAACGACTGTAACGCATTTGATTCAAAAATTATTTGAAGAAAATGGTGAAAAATGTGCATTAATAGGTACATTGGGACATAAATTTTCATCATCAGACAGTTATCATGATGCTAAACATACAACACCACAAGCTCCAGAATTACAACATATTTTAGCAGAAATTGATGATAAAGATATTAAAAATGTTGTTATGGAAGTAAGTTCACATTCTTTAGTGCAACATCGAGTTGATTATTGTGATTTTAAAGGTGCTGTATTTACAAACTTAACGCAAGATCACTTAGATTTTCATATTACAATGGATAACTATTTTAAAGCAAAAGCACTTTTATTTGAAAAACTTGTTGCTGGTGATTTTGCAGTTATAAATGCAGATGATACCTATGCAGGAAAATTTCTGGAAGTAATTTCACCAACTGTTAGTGTATATACTTATGGCGTGAACATGCCGGCAGATGTTCGAGCAAAAGACGTTACATTTAATCATAAAGGTGCTTCTTTTACTTGCATTGTAAAAGATAAAGAATATAAAGTTAATCTTAAAATGAATGGCATGTTCTCCGTTTATAATGTTTTGGCAGCTTTAACAACGGCTTTAGCCTTAAACATGGATATAGAAAAAGCTATTAACACAATGGAAAATCTTGGAGGCGTTGCCGGCAGATTTGAAATTATTATTAATCAACCTACTGTAATTGTTGATTATGCGCATACTCCTGATGGATTGGAAAATGTACTTAAGGCTGCTAGAGATATTACACCTAGTGACGGTAAATTAATTTGCATATTTGGTTGCGGTGGTGATAGAGATGCTACAAAGCGTCCTAAAATGGGTAGAATTGCAGAAGATTTGGCAGATAAAATTATTGTAACAAGTGATAATCCGCGCTCAGAAGATCCGCAGCAAATTATTACAGATATTTTAGCCGGCTTAAGAAGTGTTAATGACGTAGTAGTAGAACCTGACAGAGAACTCGCGATTAAAGAAGCTTATAAATTAGCAGGAAATAAAGACGTAGTTCTTGTTGCAGGAAAAGGTCATGAAGATTATCAAATTTTGGCAAATGAAACTATACACTTTGATGACAGAGAAAAAGTTAGAGAAATCTTTGGCACTATAAAAGCCTAATTTTCAAAAATAAGCGTATTAAATACAATTAATATTTCAACATTAAAATCTTTATGTTTTATTAAGAAATGTAAACAACGCAAACACTTGTAAACACAAGTGTTTGCGTTTTAACTAAAAAAGAAAAGAATTAATTAAACAACTTACTTGACTTTAATTTCTTATGTGCAATAATATAAATACACACTTTAAGTGTAGCCGAAACACTAAATAGCAAAAGAATAAAAATATATAAACCCCAAAATCATATAAACTCCTAGATAATAAACACTAAAAAAGACCATTAGGATGCAGAAAACAAAACCCACTCGACACACACACCGAGTGGTTTTTTTTATTATGTATTAAAAATTGTTTATGCTATTTGATATTTATTTCTGTCAATGTTATCTTAATTAAAAAGCAATACAGGAGAATATTATGAGAATTGACGGAAGAGAAAATAACGAACTTAGACCAATTAAATTTACACATGGATTTACAAAACACGCATTAGGCTCTGTGCTTACTGAATTTGGCGACACAAGAGTTATTGTTACGGCTTCTGTTGATTTAAAAAAGCCGAAATGGATGGATGAAAACGACAATAGAGGTTGGGTTACAGCAGAATATTCATTGCTTCCGGCTTCTACTAATACTCGTTGTAAACGCGAACGCGAAAAGGTCTCAGGTAGAACACAAGAAATCCAACGCCTAATTGGAAGAAGCTTGCGCGCTTGTGTTGATTTAGAAAAAATGCCAAACATGACAATTACAATTGATGCAGATGTTATTGAAGCTGATGGCGGAACAAGAACTGCAAGCATTTGCGGTGGTTTTTTAGCTTTAAGAGATGCTGTAGAAAAATTAATCGCATCCGGTGATTTGAAAGAAAATCCTATTATTGAACCAATTGCAGCGATTTCAATTGGAATTGTTGACGGTGATATTAAACTCGATTTAAACTATGCAGAAGATTCGCACGCACAAGTTGATTCCAACGTTATTTTAACTGAAAGCGGAAAAATTGTTGATTTTCAAACAACATCAGAAGGCGAACCTTATGAATTCGATAGAATGATTGAGCTGTTTAATACAGCAAAAGCCGGTATTGATAGAATAATTAAAATGTATTAGTAATAAAAAAAAGAAAAATGAGAATAGTCTAGCTATTCTCATTTTTTTATTATTTACTTAGTGCTTCGATTAATTTTTGTGGATTAATAACACGTCCAACATAAACATTGCTATCATTGTTGTGGCATTCGTCTGATGTTTTCTTTGCAGCATCCCAGAACTCTTCTGGTGTAACATCCGGTTTTGCTTGTTTAGCTAGTGCATACATTCCTGCGAGCCAAGGCGTAGACCAGCTCATGCCACCATCATTACCTTCATATCTATAAGAACTGTCGTCTGTTTGATCGGCAACCGTCCTATGATCCATTGGTATAAGGATTAGATTGTCTTTTTTTTCCAGTGAAGCTTTTTCAGAAAATTCTTTAAAAAACGCTCCGGCTTCATAGCTATTAGCAGAATCCAAATCCCCTTTGGGGTTGCGATTTAAACCACAAGTATTCATTTGATAATCATCTTCTAATCTCGTAGATACAATAAATACACCTTCCTCTTTTGCGCGTGCTAAGGCTTTTTGGTAATCATCAAATCCGGATGCTAATGGGTCAAATCCCCAGCTTATTGAAATTACAGAAGTACGTTCTTCTGGAGGTAAAGTTGCATTTTTATCTAAAATTTTATTTATAGCTTCAACATACGGACGATTGTCGCTAACAAATGGTTCTTCATTCAAATGTTGCAAACGATGTTCTAAGAATTCTTGGTATTCGGGATCGTCTTTCGATTCTAATATTTTTGTCTTTATTCTTTGCCTGTATTTTTCTATTTCTATAGGGTCATTTGTTACATTTATAGCTGTATAATAATCAACATCTGCATCTGGAGCAACACCTACGGTTTTACCAACTGCGATAGATGTAACAGCTGCTCCATGCATAGATGCCTCGCTCCAATCGCCATTAAAATTTTCCGAATTAATATCTGTATGGTTTTTTATATTTTTAGAATATTCTTTATGCTTGCCTAAAGGTTGGTCAATTATTGCCATTTTTACACCTTTGCCGGTTAATCCTTGTTCGTGTAAATTTCTAATTCCAAGTCCGGGGTCTTTACATTTTTCAGTATAAAAATCAACAATTTTCTTTTGCTCTGGAGATAAAACAGTTGTCTTGTCAATACACAAGTTCAGCAGTTCATCTTCTGTTAAGTTTAAATTGCTAATATCACAAAATCTGGCGTCATGAATATTGTTATGACTTCCTAGAGGGATATCGTTAATACTTTTTACAACTTTAGGCTCTTGATAATATATACCATAATCAAAATATGTTTCGCCTTTTTCTACATTTGTTATCTTATCTTTACCAAAACGCTGAATGAGGTAATTTTTAATATCTGCAAAAGCTTGTTTTAAATATCCTGCCGCATTCAACTCTTTATCAGTAATTGTTCCGTTATTATCAGTATCAAATTTTTCCCAAATGCTTGCATCATCAGTTTTATCTAAATCTTTATAATCTTTTTTAGATAAAGTTTTGGTATATTGATGATTATTTCCAACAGAATTTATTTCACTCATAATGACTCCTTATAGATTATTTAACGGCAAGTTTTGTAAAAACTTTAGGAAGTGTTAAGAAATTGTTACATAGCATTGGTTTGATGTTAATAATACCCTCTCCCTAACCCTCCCCCAAGGGAGGGGACAAGTTTATAATACCTTATTCTACCCTCCATAAGTTTACTTAAAAAGGGGAGAATAAGATGGGATTATTTGAATTTCATAAACATACCCCCTCCCTTGGGGGAGTTTTCTGCCCCACTTCCAAGCTAGTAGTTAAACTTACAAATTGGGAAGTGTGATGTAAAAGGGAGAGGGTATTATTAACTTTTAACCTAAGTTATTTCTCTTCGGAAAAATACTGCTATTCATGGACGCAGTTTTCTCATCATTTTTAATTACGGCGATTTCACCTTCAATTGTCGCAATTTCACGCAACAATGCCGTTTTAGTTTTCTTTGAGCAATCCGGATGTTGCAAAATCTTTTTCTTAGCAGCAATCGCCCTTTCCTTTTCTTCAACAGTAGATGTTCTTTCAGGAATGCCTTTGTAAGCGTTTTCCACAAATTGATCAAACTTGTTCATTGAAACATCAGCCATATAAGCTTTTTTCTTTTTGGGTAAATGTAGTAATGTAATTTATTTTTTAATGTTTAATAAATCGTGTCTGCAATTTTGCATATCATTTTCAAAATTTTGGTACATTTGTTGATATCCAAGAGTTTGTTCGTTTGTTACATCTGCACAATGTATTAGTCTTTTAATGTAGCTTTGTGCTGTTCTGTTGTAGGTCATTAAGTATTCATATTTATCTTCTGCTGACAAATTATTATTAACTTTGCCTTGGTATTTATTTACAAATTTCTCATATTCATTCCATACATCATTAACTTTTTCACCAGAATTTTTAGTTTCTTTGTTTTTTATACTTTGAATTTCCATTTTGATAACAGATTTTTTGTTCTGCCAATAGATTTTCATATCATCAGAAATATCATCACAAGCAAGCATTCTATCAATATACGAGATGGCTAATTCTTTTTCGGTAATTGTAGAAGTGCTATCAGGTACATTTTTGTCAAATTCTGCAAAAACTTCTTCAAATTTTTCTGATTTACCACTACTTAAAGTAATAGTGTCTAAATCGCTATTTGAGGTTAGTAAAGATTTTTTAGTTTCTTGTTGTTTTGCGCTGAATTTTACTCCACTAATATTTTTAAATAGATTTGAGATTTGATTGATTTCTGTCATAAAATAATCCTCCTTATAGATAGTTTAACGGCAAGTTTTGTAAAAACTTTAGGAAGTATTAAGAAATTGTTACATAATAAAAGTTAATAATATTAAAACTTAAATTGAGCGATATTCACGCCGCGAGCGTTTTTTAGCGAGCGTCAAAGTGCGGGTTTACCCGCTGCATCCATTTTATCAAACGCTCGTAAGAGCGTAGAAAACAATGGCGTGTTTTCTCTTTCTTTTGGTACTTTTCTGGGGTAAATATTTTCGGCTTGTAGGTACACTTACCAACTTGGAAGTAAAGTGAAAAATCTTTACCTCGCAAATAAAGAGAAAGAAAAGTACATTTAAAATAAAACTTTTATGTCAAAATAGTCTTTACTTTTTTCTTCTTTGAAAAAGCAAGAAGAAAAAAGTAACAAAAAAGAAGAAACTTTAATCGTTTTCTACAACCTTATGGTTGTTGAACAAAATGGATGTTGCAAGCAAAGCTTGCACTCTGGCGCTCGCTTAAAAACGCTCGCGGCGTGAAAGTCGTTCAATTTATCCTAAGTTATTTCTCTTCGGAAAAATACTGCTATTCATGGACGCAGTTTTCTCATCATTTTTAATTCCTGCGATTTCACCTTCAATTGTCGCAATTTCACGCAACAATGCCGTTTTAGTTTCTTTTGGACAATCCGGATGTTGCAAAATCTTTTTCTTAGCAGCAATCGCCCTTTCCTTTTCTTCAACAGTAGATGTTCTTTCAGGAATGCCTCTGTAAGCGTTTTCCACAAATTGATCAAACTTGTTCATTGAAACTCCAGCCATATAAGCTCCTTTCTTTTTGGGTAAATGTAGTAATGTAATTTATTTTCATGGTAAATAAATTCTATTAGAATGCTTTATACTATATTATTGTCATACTAAGCTCATTTTGTCAACCCATACAATCTTACTAAAATCTTTATCCTTTATAAAAAAGATAGTATCCTATTGTTGAGATGGGTGAAATTGCTAGAAAATTAGGTTTAAGAATAAAGGAGTTGCGCGAAAAACAGGGTTTGACGCAGCTTAAACTTGCTGAAATTTTAGATATGGAGGCATCAAATCTTTCTAAAATAGAAAGAGGAATACAAATCCCAAAAGAAGAAAGTCTTGAAAATATTTCAAACGCCTTAAAAGTCGATGTAAAAGAATTATTTAATTACACTCATATAATAAATAGGCAAGAATTAATATCAAAGATTACGGCTTTACTTGAAAATACTAACGAAGAAACATTGCAAAGATATTATAGAATTTTGATAAATTTATAAAAAATGAAATTCTTATTTGGTTCTACAAATAATATTGACAATTAAAAAAAAATAGTAAATAATAAAAGAGCAGGGTGATAGTTTTCCAAGCTATCGGATGCCTTGTAGAGTTCTAAGTGGTGCTTACCTGTTTAGGTGGGTGCCACTTTTTAATATGCTCAAAATCAAAAAGATTAAAAATAAAGTCAAATTGATATCGTTCATATCGACCTCTTTCTAGTCGGGAAACCAACCCGAGTTCTAAGC
>CAKVJE010000078.1 GCA_934754735.1 uncultured Candidatus Melainabacteria bacterium | reverse complement strand
ATCCAAGAACAAATTATTGAATCAGCTGGTCAAATTTACAACTACCTTTCAAACAAAGGTGAAGTTTCAATCAATAAAATGAAAAAAGACCTTAGCTTGAACGAAAACTTTGCTGAAATGGGTTTAGGCTGGTTATCTAGAGAAGATAAATTAGAATACACTCAAAAAGCTAAATCAGTAACTGTAAAATTAAGATAGTTTTTGATTTAAACTGAATATAAAAAACGAGAGTAACAAATATTGCTCTCGTTTTTTTATATTGATTTTCAATTAACATTATTTATCTATTTGATGTAGTTAACATTTTATAACCTAGTGTCAAAGCGCCCATAACACCTGCTGTTGCACCGCCATATTTTAAAGCTTTTTTCCATTGACCTTGCGTTTTTGTATTTTTAATTACATTAAAGATTTTATCACTCAAGCCTTCAGGTTTTGTAAAACATTTGTTTTCTTTATCCCAACATTTTTCTGCCAAATTTTTAAATGTTTGTTGCCCCAACATAATTTTCTTCTCCATTTGTTCTTTCAATACTTTTTTAGTTTCTTTAAAATTCTTCGGACTTAAAGATGTCATAAATGTTTCTAATGAAACGAGTTTAGAATCAAAAACTGATTTGTAATCTTTTAAGATCTTTTTAAAGCTATCTACATCTTTTGCTTTATCCAATTTTTCAATGAATTCCTTCATATTCTTAAAATATTTTTTATCAGCTTTTGTCCAGTTTTTATTAATATTATTTTCAAATGCTTGTTTTGCGAAAGTATCAGATACTTCGCCATTCTTACCAATATTATTTCTGCCCTTTAAATAACCGACAGTTCCGCCTACAGCTCCGCCAACAAGTGACATTCCGACAACACTACCAAAGCCACCACTACGCTTTTGTTGTGGTTGCACATAGCCTTGACTATAATCCATTTGCGGATAAGCACCCATACTATAAGGATTTGTCATACAACACTCCAAATTTTATTACACACATGTATATAAAGTAATTTTTCATGTAAAAATTGCTTATTTATAAAAATTTTAGAGTGAATTGTAAAGAAATTGTAATATTTTATAAACAGAGCGCCACTATTACTAAGACAATTTTCTAATCATCTCATGCGCTTCTTCATCTTCTGGAAAAATTGTAACTAATTTATCCAAATATTCTAACGCTTTATCATTATCTTTCAATCCGGCATAACATTTCGCCAAACTCATTAGAACAGAGATGTTTTCCGGCTTCTTAGCTAATAAATTTTCAAAAATATTAATCGCAGATTGATATTCTTCCAATTCATAATAAGTTAAAGCAAGTGTATTCTGCGTTTCAATATCAGGATTTTGTTCAACAGCATGAATTAAATAGTGTTTAGCTTCATCGTATTCTTTTCTTGCATAAAAAATTCTTCCTGCACAGAATTGAATATACTCATGATGCGGATTAACTTTTAACGCGTGTTCAATATAAGCTTTAGCTTCATCAAGTTGGTTTAAAATCAACTTATTCAACGCCATGAAAGTAAGCGCAAGCACATTATCTGGAGAAATATCCAATGCTTCTTGATAATATCTTTCAGCCTCTGTATTCTTAGAGATTGAGTACAAGAAATTTGCATACTCAAAAATAATTTCAAAATCATTTGGTTGCAATTGCATAGCAATCTTAAATTCATCTTCTGCATAATCAAATAAACGTTTATTCAAATAAATAATGCCCAAATCCTTATGAGCTTTCGCAATATCAGGATTCATTTTAATAACTTTTTTAAGCATTCTTTCTGCCGTATCTGTATCGCACAAGCTAGATGATAGAATTGCGTATTGGTGGAAAGTTTCAGCAGAAACTTTGCCTTTCAAAAGGATGTTATCATAAATCTCTTTTGCTTTGTTAAGTTGATTAGTCTTAATATACAAACTTGCAAGTTTTTGTGCAGGAAGAATAAATTTCTGATTAACATAAACCATGCTTTCCAACATCTTAATTGCCGTTTGCAAGTCACCCATAGCCTCAAAACAAGTTACCAAGTTATATTTATAATTTTCTTTTTCCGGATGTTGAAGCAACAATGACTTATATATTTTAGAAGCTTCTTCATAACATCCAAGCTTAGTTTTTGACATCGCAAGTGCTGTCTTAAAACCTTCGTCTTCATCATCAAGTTCACAAGCTTTTTCAAGATAAATACAAGCCTCTTCGTGGTTTTGTTGAATTTGATATGCAGAACCAATATTATAATAAGCCATCGGACTATTTGGTCTAATTTCAAGCGCTTGTTTATAACATTTTATCGCTTCTTCACTATTTCCAACTGCCATATAAGCAGTACCCAAACTGTTCAAAGTTCCGATATTATTAGGCTCTTTTTCTAATGCACGTTTAAACGGTTTGATACTATTTTGAAAATCTTTTAACTTCATATAAGCAGTACCGATAACAAAATCAAAAATATAATCATCAGGCTCAACTGCATTTGCCATAAAAGCATATTTAATAGCATTCTCCGGTTCATTCATTTTCATGAGAACAACACACAAACTCTTGTATGCTTCTGCGTAACCGGAGCGCAATTCGATGACTTTGATATAAGCATTTTTTGCTGAAACAAAATCACCCAATCTGTCATAAGCACTTGCTAAATAAAACCAAGAAGTTGCATCTTCTGGTTTAAATTTAACAACTGTTTCGAAATTACTTCTGGCTTTTTGCCAATCTTCATCATTAGACGCAACTAATCCGGATAGCTTAAGTAATTCAACATTTTTCGGATCTGCTTTTAATGCAGGCTCCAATAATTCTTTCGCTTTATCAAATTCTTTTTTACCAATTAAATCATTTATTTCTTCAAGCATGACATTCCTTTACGTGGTCAGTCAAGTCGACTTGACTGATATTAAATCCCTATATAATAATATCATAAAAATATTATAGATATTGAATAAATGGACCGTCAATACATATTGACAAACTTAGTGTTATGGTAAATAATATATACATAGGGGGAAGCCCCCAACGAGACTTGCAAGTTACACGTTGAGGACTTCGCTTAGTACCCTATAAAGACATTTTAAGTGCTACTATGAATAGCGTTGCTACAAATAGTAGCACTATTATTTTGTCAATCATAGTTTTACCTCCTTCATTACCACCGATTTCTTAGTAAACTCGTGTGTGGGCGAAGGTTGGTGATACTACCCTGCCAACAAGTATAAAACTTGCTGACTATTACTTAATAGTATATAAGACTATTGTTTATGTCAAACTCCTTGCAATAACTATAATTATGAAAGTTAACAACACAATCTAAACAAGATAAATAGTTTTTTATAAGCTGGATTCTTCGGTTCTAACCGAACCTCAGAATGACGTGAGCTACAGTTGTTTAGCGTCTAGTCATCTTGAGCACGATTAGCGCGAGGGGTATAGCTTATTAAATAGCTTTTATTTTAGTCTTAACAACTATTATTGGAGAACCGTGCTTATTTTGAAGAAAATAATTTTATTATTCCCCAATATAATTTCTCAAGCCGGATGTCAAATTTTTATTCTTACACAATTTCTTCAATTTAGAAATTGCGCGGTTTTCGATTTGACGAATTCTTTCTCTGGAAACTCCATAAATAGAACCGATTTCATCCAAAGTCTTTTTATTTCCATCGTTATTCAAGCCAAATCTCAAAATCAAAACATCGCGTTCTTTTTGACTCAATTGATCAAGCATATTTTTAATATCATCCAGCATGCTTTCTTGTGAAACAAGCGAATCAGGTGTGATTGTAGATTCATCAACAATATAATCAATAATCTTGTTTGAATCATCTTTTTGACCTGTTGGAGTGTCAATACTAATTGTAGACTGAGTCGATTTAATAATTGAAGTCAACTTAGCAACAGGAATTCCCATTTTTTCAGCAATTTCTTGTTTGTTAGGAATTCTTCCTAGCTCAGTAGTCAAATCCATTGTAGCCTTCTTAATCTTGTTAATGGATTCAATCAAGTGGATTGGGAGTCTGATAATACGAGCTTTATCCGCAATTGCTCTTGTAATAGATTGTTGAATCCACCAAGTAGCATAAGTTGAGAATTTATACCCCTTTGTATAATCAAATTTTTCTGTAGCCTTAATTAAACCCATGTTACCTTCTTGAATCAAATCCAAGAAAGAAAGTCCGCGCCCAATATATTTTTTAGCAATACTTACAACAAGTCTTAAATTCGCATTAATAAGAACTTTACGTGCAATTTCGCTTTGAGTTTCATATATTTTTTTTGCAACTTCGAGTTCTTCTTGAGCAGAAAGAAGCGGAATTTTACCAATTTGTTGAAGATAAATTCTTACTGAATCATCAGAATTTACTGTGTTTAAATTCTCTTGAGTTTTAGGTTCTTCAATCGCAATTGATTCTTCGTCATCATCGGCAGGCTCGATACTATGGAAGTCTACGCCTTCGTCAGAAATATCGTCTACCATGATATTTAATTTTTCGCTCTTCTTACTCATCTTATTGTCCTTTTATTTGTTTTTTATCTGTTGCTTTACCGCTTCAAACAGTATTATTGCAGCTGCGTTTGAAACATTTAAAGAATTAAAATCCGTTAACATCGGAATTTTAATTTTGAAGTCTGAAAGTTTTAATAACGAACGTGAAATTCCCGCATGTTCTGCACCCATAATAAGTGCAAAATTCATATCTGTGTAATCCACATCATAATAATTATCCTTAGCATGATGGTCTGATGCAATTACCCAGTAGTTGTTTTCTTTTAACTTCTGAACTGCACCAACCAGACTGTTGACTTTAATTATTGATATGTGGTTAACTGCTCCTGCGCTTGTTTTTTCAACAGTAGAGTTTATCAAAACTCCTCGGCGTGATGGTAAAATAATTCCTTTAACACCCGCGCAAACACAAGAACGAATAATTGCACCGACGTTATGCGAATCTTCCACTCCATCTAATATTACAATATTTCCGCCGACTTTTTCAATAAAATCATCTAAATCAGTATATTTTACAGGTGAAATTTGTGCAATTACACCTTGATGACGTCCTTCCGGCTCAAGTTGATTGAGTTTTTGAGGTGCTACAAATTGAAAAACTATGCCTTTTTTTTGTGCAAGTTCTTTTATGCGCTCAATTTTTACATCGCTTCTTGCATTGTTTGAAATGAGAATTTTGTTGAATTCTCTCTCTCCTGCTTCCAAAGCTTCAATTACCGCATTTTTTCCGTAAATAATAGTGCTTTCCATTATTTTGACACCTTCAACATGCTTTCAATACAACCTGCGCTTGCTAGACGAATTTCTTCATCTAAAACAATTTCGTTTGTTTCGTTTTCTAAAGAATTAAGAATTTCTTCCAAAGTTGTAAGCTTCATACTTTCACATAGCATATTATCTTTAATAAGAATAAATTCTTTATCAGGATAATCGCGTCTAAGTCTGTCAACAACACCTTTTTCCGTAACGATAACAAATTGTTTGTGGTCGCTATTCTTTACATAATTAATTATACCACTTGTACTTCCTACATAATCACCCAAATGACTTACTTTTGGTTTGCATTCCGGATGAATAAGGATTTTTGCGTTCGGATATTTTTTTCTGGCATTTTCAATATCTTCAACTGTAATATTGTTGTGTACAGGACAATTGCCGTCATAGGTAATAACTTCAACACAGGATAGTTGACCTTCTACCCATTTGCCAAGATTTGCATCCGGCACAAAAAGAACTTGAGGTGCATTAAGACTTTTAACAATTTCTAATGCGTTAGAGCTTGTACAGCAAATATCACATTCAGCCTTAACTTCAGCAGTTGAATTAATATAACAAACAACCGGCATATTCGGATGTTTTTGTTTAAATTCAACCATTTGTTTATGATTTATCATATCGGCCATTAAACATCCTGCCTTAACATTTGGTAACAAAACCTTTTTGTCCGGTGAAATTATTTTTGCAGTTTGTGCCATAAAATATACACCTGCAAAAACAATAATATCAGCGTTTGTTTTTTGGGCCATTTGACTTAAGTACAACGAATCACCAACAAAATCGGCGACTTCGTCAATTTCAATGTTTTGATAACTGTGTGCCAATATAATGGCATTTTTCTCTTCTTTTAGTTTTTTTATCTTTTCTATTATATTTTTCATCTATTTACCCGAGTATACAAATTTTAAATTTTATTGTACAATAAAAAAAAATAGGATGAAATAGACATGGAATTATTTAAGAAGAGTGTTGTAATCGGGGTATCTGTAACTCCTGAAGTAGGATTAGAAGTTGCACAGATAGATTTTGCAACCAGAACCGTTTTAAAATATGGGGTTCGTCCTCTTGATTATGATATAAATCGTAGAGATATTGCGGATTTAGATATTTTTAAAGAATCATTAAAGGATGTTATGGATGAGCTTATGATTCCAAAAGGAGCATCAATTGTTCTGAATATTCCAACTCCTGTCTTTAAGATAAATGATTATCCTGCTTCATTAGATGAAATGCAAATAGAAAATGCTGTGCAAGAAGAATTGTTGAATCATTTTCTATTTAAAAATAATGACCCAACGATGGATGCGGTATTATTGCCTAATTCATCTATTCAATTCAATAAAGTAGCTTATATTGGTGCACCACTAGGCACAATTACAGAAATTGCGATGAGCATTAAAGATTTGGGCTACAAGCTTTTGGCAATTGATACATCTGTAAATTCTACATTGAATTCGTTGATGTATACAGAAAGAATCAATACAAATCCGGATACTAACTGGGTTATGTTGATTGTAGAAAATTTTTGTTGTCGTGTAATTTCAATGAATGGCAAAGATTATGTTGACTCATTTGAAGAAAGAATCAGTATTGGCGAAGTATTAGGTGACGCAGAAAACTATGCGACAGTTGTTTCGGCTGTAGAGCCTATTTTGAAAAATTTACCATCACAATATTTGTGTGTATTATCTAAAACAAATATTATCAGCGCTGAAGTTTTAGCAAGTAAATTATCTTATTCTGCGCCAATTATTCACCAAGAAGCAAACGGATATTCTCAAGAAGCATTTTTGGAATTAGCACCGGATGTAGATGAATCAATGGCAAGAAAAGTTACATTAGATGTAATTGGTGCTGCTATTTATAGTGATTTTGCACCATATTCTGATGCGCATTTCAACTTGTTTAATAAAAACTTAGGTGAAATTTATCTGGCAGAACAACCGCCGGAAATAACAATTGCTGGTCGTCGCATTGTTTTATCAAATGAAAATTTAATAAAATTCTTTGTTGTTTTAGCTGTGATAGTTGTTATTCCGACAATTATCGCATTTGGATTTTTATTTAATTCAATAAAAAAACAACAGGGTGATTTAGATGATTTAAATAATAAAATAACGCAAATACAAAAATTCTTAAAAGACAATGAAGACATTTCTTCTGATTTGTTTGACGAAGGTGATGAAATTAGAACCGGCTTAGAACATAACAAAGGAATTTATTCTTACTATACAATTGTTGGAACTGAGATACCTAAAAAACTTTGGTTAACACATCTTAAATTAGGTGATAAAACAACTATTGAAGGTCAAGCTGATAATTTGGAAAGTGTTTATGCATTCTTTAGAAGCATAAAAGATTACAATCCGGAATCTGATATTAAATTACAAAAACTAGGCTTGGCGACAAATGCAAAAATTCAAAATCTAGATAACAACAGTTCTGATTTTGATACCGATTCTCTTTTGACTTCATTAAACGCGGATTTCTATGAATTTAGAATTTCTAATGAACCTGAAGTTAAGAAGGAAGATTTAGAGAAAAAAGAAGGCGATGCAAGTGCTGCGTTACCTGATTTAGAAACTATTAAAGAAAACAATTAAAGGTTTTGTGAGATATGGAAAAATATAGAAAATATTATGGTGTAATGGTATTTGTAGCAGCTGTATTGTTGTTGTTTTTGGGTATTTACAAAATTGTTGGTCCAAAAGTTGAAGAAGTTAATACATTAAAATCAGATATTGAAAGTAAACAACAAGAATTGGATGGTTTGCAAAATAAACTTAATGTAGTAAAAGCAAAAATTAAGAAAATCAAAAATTCAATTTCTACTTCTCAAAAGAAAATTTATTCTCCAATCGAATCTGATTTAGGTAATGAAACTTTATTCTTTACTTTGTATAACGATGTAATTGAAATGATTCATGCAAACTCTGTAAAAATCAAATCAATCGATTATACATATAATCCGGAAACTGATGCTTTTGTTAAGTTCGGAAAAGATGTTTATTTTGTTTGCGATGTGAATATGGAACTAGTTTCTAACTATGTAAACTTAGGTAAATTTATTCAAGATATTTATCAATATCCTTATTATATTAAAATCAATGAAATGGAAGTTAAACCTTACGCTAAAGACAAAAAGATTTTAATTACAACGCTTAGTTTAAGATTGTATGCTCATACAGAGCCGGAAACTGATACTTCTGTAACTGAAGCATCTATGCCTCTAGATGGTGCAAATACAGAATTACCACAATAAAAGAGAAACTAAGCTGATAAATGTTTGTTCGGTTTATACTATAGAAAATAAGATTCATTTTTAGAATATTTTTTTCGATTTTCGTTCCAAGATTTATAAAATGAAACCAATCGTTTGAATGGATTTTTGGAGTAATGTCCTCCTTCCTTAACAAATTGGTCATAAATTTCATGTGTTTTAGAACTAACATTCTCAATTTTTCTTATTCGAGTATCAAATTTTCTTACAAACCTTCTATCAGCATCCGCTTTAGCAAGTGCATCAATGCATGCAAACATATTTATCGCTATTTTCTTTACTAACATAAATTTTCTCCTACAATATTCTACTACTAATAAGAAAACGAGAAAATGATAAAAAATAAAATTAGTACTTTCAAAAATAAAAAGTTTGTGTTATTATGAATTTAATGCCAAGGAGACGTGGCCGAGTCGGCTGAAGGCGGCACCCTGCTAAGGTGTTATATGGGGCAACC